>WLNN01000047.1 GCA_009699765.1 Actinomycetota bacterium | reverse complement strand
TGCTTGGCGCAAAGTTTCAGTGATGCGGGCAAATTCAGTTGCGGGAAAGACGTAGAGGCAGCGCTCTTGACCCTTAGTAATTACAAGGCCCGGCGATAGTTCTTCTCGGAATTTGGCGGGAAGAATCAGGCGCCCTTTTTCATCTAGACGCGGTTCGTGGGTGCCCAGGAACATTGATTTCACCACCTTCCCCAAGGTATGAGCGTGATTTACACGCTTAATTCCCCACTTTACACCACTTCCCCCCTTTTTGCACCACTTTTCTCCAAAATACTTCTAATCCCCCCACCGCTCTCCCCCAGCAAACGAGGGGCATATAGGCAGGAATATCGGCATAAAAAAACCCGGCCAAAAGGGCCGGGTAGGTGAGCTCGCTAGAGAGCTACTGGTCGAAGTTTCGCTGATCCCACCGTTGCTGCAAGCGAGCGCCCATAGATCGCGGAGCCTTAGGAGCGCGGATTCCTGAAACTTTCTTACCTGAGAGCGCGCGTAAAACCGTCAATAAACCAGCGAGGGCGAGGATGAAGCCCGCAATTCCCAGGAGGGTAATCTGAGCAATCAATCCGCCAAATAACGTGCCGATTCCAGCAAGAACGATAACGAAGCCAACTAGCGCAGAACCTGAACCACCTCGGGTGAGGGATTGGGTAAGTGTGGATGTTGCGCTTCCTGCAAGAGTTGATTGCAGGCGTGGATCGTCGGTGGCAAGAGCTGCCTCCATCTCCGCTAGCAAGCGGCGTTCACGATCTGAAAGTGCCATAGCCACACAATAGAACAGTTACGACTTTCCGTCATCTTTAGCGGACTCTTTCTCACCTTCACCATCAACTTCGCTATCAATTAGCCGTCCTGGCCGCACGCTGGATGAGCCAAAGCGCGCCCGAGCGCGGTCAATAGCGGTATCCGCATCCCTCCAACCCTTCTCACGAGAGCCCAAGAGCATCTGTTCGTGGGCATCACTCTGTAGATTTTCAAGACTTACACCTACCAGACGTAAGCGAGCTCGATCAATTTTAAGAGCCTGATATAGAGTCCGGACAACTTCGTAGATTTCTTGGGTGCTATCTATGGCAAGTGGCAGAGTCTTGCTGCGATTGATTGTCGTGAAATCAGCGAAGCGCACTTTAATTGAAATTGTCTTTGTAAATAGCGCACGATCACGTAGTCGTGCCGATGCTTTCTCTGTTAATCGCAAGTACTCGCGCAATATCTCTTCAGGGTTATCCAAATCCTGTGCAAAAGTTTCGGCTGCGCTAATGCTCTTATCTGGTTCTTCATTGCTGACATCACGAAAGTCGCGCCCCCATGCAAGTTCGTATAGAGATGCGCCTGCTGCTTCTCCAAGAGCGCGAATTAATGTACCGCGGGGTGTCTTTGCAATATCGCCGATGGTATGTAATCCCAGACGTTGTAGCGATTCGCCTGTCTTTGGTCCAACTCCCCACATTGCGCCAACAGGAAGTGGGTGAAGAAATTCGATTATACGGTCGTCGGTGATTTCCATCAGTGCATCTGGCTTGCAATGTTGTGAGGCTAGCTTTGCAATAAATTTATTTGAAGCGATACCAACAGAGCAAGTTATACCTTCTTTGCTCTGTACTTCTGCTCGAATCTTCTGCGCAATTTCACGACCAGTTCCAAGTAATTTCTGCGCACCTGTAACATCTAGAAAAGCCTCATCGAGTGAAATCGGTTCGACAATTGGTGTGTAGGTAGAGAAGATCTCCATTACCCGCGCAGATATTTCGGCATAGCGATGATGCTCGGGCGCAATAAATATTGCGTGTGGCGCCATTCTTTGCGCACGTCCGACTGGCATTGCTGCGCGGATTCCAAATTTTCTCGCTGCATAATTTGCAGATAGCACGACCCCTCTTGCCCCTGCCCCGACCACAACAGCTTTGCCACGTAGTTCGGGATGATCTAGCTCGGCGACAGATGCGTAAAAAGCATCCATATCGACATGCAAGATCGTACTCATATCGCCACACTACCTTTCTTAAGATTCCAAGCCTGGTAGGCGCTTTGCAAATCCCAAACACCTGTGGCGCGAATCGAAATACCTCGTTCGCCAGTACGACGAGTAGCACCTCGAACTAAGAAGAGTGAGGTGGCGTAAAGGGTCTGCGCATACTGACCGGATTGTGCCTCAAGCACATCAGGAAAGAATGTTGCATCGCTACAGCCATAACCATCATCAAGTGAGAGAAAGAGTACGCGCTTACCTGATCGTACTGGCGGTGATTGCAACGCCACTTTTACTCCAGCTACTAGGACGCTGCTATTACTGCGTTGCTGTAGAAGATCACATGATCGAGTAGCACCGATTGCATTAAGGAATTCTGAGTACTCCGATAAGAGATGGGCCGTAACATCCATACCAAGACGTGAGAGCTCATTGCTCATCTTCTCGCTACTGCTCATTGCCGGTAAGCCACTTGATTGAAGAAGTGGTGGGGCGAGTGCCAGAGACATCTGCGCACCTGAAAGTGCCGGTGCTGATGTTTTATGAAGATCGGCAAGATGTAATAACAAATCACGATGATTGATATCAGCATCGGTATGTACGCGATCAAAAGCTCCAGTAAGAATAAGAGTCTCTATCGTTGTTACAGATGCACCAGAACGACGATAAAAATCAGCGAGATCCATATAAGGCTGACCTTTAGAGATTGTCCGAACTTCATTTGCGCTAGCTCCGCTAACTGCGCTAAGTGCAATTCGAATGCCATCAACCGCATCAATACGTTCGACCTGATAGTCGCCATGTGAATGATTGATATCAAGAGGCCCTAGTGGCACACCCATCTGCCTGGCTTCATCCAGCATTAATCGCTTGGGGTACATCCCTGGATCATGAGTGAGGACCCCCGAAATAAATGCTGCCGGGTAATGTGTTTTAAGCCATGCAGATTGATATGTAGGAAGAGCAAAGGCAGCAGCATGTGCCTTACAGAAACCAAAGGATGCAAAAGCGCGCAAGATATCCCAGACCGTTGTGATTGTTGCGAGTTCATATCCATTGTTGGTTGCAGCTGGAAAGAACCAATCGCAGACTTCTTGTTGTCCCTCTTTACTGCCGAGTGATCTACGTTTTTCATCTGCAGCCGCTAAAGAGATGCCGGTCATCACTGAAATAATGGAGATGACTTGTTCGTGAAAAACGACAACGCCCTCTGTCTCTTGCAAAATTGGTGCCAAAGTAGGGTGAATCAACTGAGGTTCGGTAAAACCACCGCGGGCGTTGAGGAATGGACGAATCATGTCGCTTTTGACTGGCCCTGGGCGAAAGAGCGAAATATCAATAACGAGATCGTTAAAGGTGCGCGGCTGTAATTTTCCAACGAGTTCGCGCTGTCCTGGGCTCTCGATTTGAAAGAGACCTAAGGTCTGAGTCGATTGAATTAATTTATATGTATCAGGGTCATCTAGCGGTACTGCATCAATATCAAATTTAGGATCTGCAGTACGGCGAATCTCAGAGACTGCATGTGCAATGGCAGATTGCATCCGCACACCAAGAACATCAAGTTTAAGCAAGCCAATATCTTCAACGTCATCTTTATCGAATTCGAGCATCGGATATCCACCGGCGCTAATTTGTAGCGGCGCACGATCAAGCAAAGTGGCATCAGATAAAGCAATTGCACATGGGTGCATTGCAAGGTGTCGTGGCAGACCGTCGAGGCGTTGAGCCATTGCAATAGTCATCGCCATTAGTGGCGCAGATGTATTAAGTGATTTGAGTTCGGGAAGAGAGGCAAGCGCTGCAGAGATATTTGCAGCGCGCACATGTGGCATTGATTTTGCAAGGAGATTGATTTCAACAGCTGGCAGCCCAAGTGCTGCGCCAGCATCGCGAATTGCATGTCGGGCGCGATAGGTCTCAACCATTGAAACAGTGGCACAACGAGATATCGCACTGGGTACTGTAAAAGATGGCGCGCCATATCGAGCAAAGATGCCATCGTAAATCTCAAGTCGTCTTGCGGATTCAACATCGATATCAATATCAGGTAGCGCACGACGTAGTGGCGAACAGAAACGTTCCATTAATAAACCGTGTTCGATGGGATCGACTCCAGAGATTCCGAGTAAATGACAGATCAGCGATCCAGCGCCAGAGCCGCGAGCTGCAACGCGAATACTTTTTTCACGCGCCATATCGGTGATATCTGCAACGGTAAGAAAATAAGACTCAAATCCCAGTGTTGCTACCGTTGCTAGTTCGTCATCGAGGCGAGCACGCGCGGTGCGAATGCGATCGCTATCGGTATAACGCCAATTAAGTCCTGACTCGCTGCGTTCGCGCAACACACGACGCATATCTGCAGCGCTGGCTGCGCCAACAACATGACTTTCGGGTAGATGAACATCGCCAAGACCGATATCGCGTTGCGGTGAGAGAAGCGATCGCTCGGCCCACTCGCGAGTGCTCTTGAGTAATAACCGCGGCGAACCTTCGCCAGCAGCTCGCGCGATTTCGGCTGCAAGTGAATGCATCTCATCAGTTGATTTAAGAAATGCTTCGGCATTACGGCGTTCGAGATGGCGTCTATCGAGTGGAACTAATTGACGTGCGCAATCAAGAATATCTGCAACCGGCCCATCGCTGCGATCTCGCATTCGTACTGCATTAGTGATTACTGCATCGATATCGTGTTCGCGAGCAAAGACCAAAGACCTTGCGGCATGCGCAGTAGAGCGAGGGCCGTTGCCAGCTACTAAATGTGAGACACATTCGATTGCATGATCTGCAAAATAGGGGCGAGTCTTATTAAAAATATCCATCGCAATATCGAATCTGTGAAGTGCAATCGCCTCTGATACTGGAGACTCGGGGCCATGTAAGAGATAGAGCTTCGTGCTATGTTCGGCAAAACGTTGCAAAATATCGAGAGTGATAACTGGGGTTCGATCAGGTGAAGCAAAAGTGATGCCACGATAGAGGTGCATAAGATTGCGATATCCCCCATCGCTACCGGCGAGAATGGTGACGCGAGGTAAATTTTTACGATCCGATGCAATGCCCACGGATTCGGAGTTAATGAGATCTATTTGAAGATTGATACCGATGATCGGGGCAATGCCAGATTTAAGAGCGCTCTTTGCAAAACGAATTGTGCCGGCAAGTGAATCACGATCAGTAAGTGCCAGTGCCGGCATTTCAAATTCGGCGGCGCGTTCTACTAGATCGCGCGGCATGGTTGTGCCGTACTTAAAAGAGTATGCACTTGTAGTGCGTAGATGGATAAAGCTCATAATTTATGAACGAGTTAAATCGTTCTCACAATCCACTGCCCTGTTGTTTCATCGCGTTCGAGTTGAAATGTTGTGAGCGCGCCGATGGGTGCAGCTTCAACCCTCCACAGTGCGCGCCCTTGATCATCGGGACGATATTTGCCATCGCTAATCCGGTTCCACCATCCCCCGGATTCGCACCAGCGCGAGAGGACTGAATGGATGCGAAAGCGTCGCCCCTTAAAGGTGAATTCAATAGGAGTGATCGCGCCATCAATAAGGACTTCACCCGCTGGAATGACTTCATGCGCCACGCAAGGCCTCCCTTTCTTAAATCAATGTTTTATAAGGAGATATCTTTTCGAACAGATGTTCGAAAAATAGCCCACCCCACCGACAAGAGCAACGCTCGACTTCGCCTTGAGAGTTTCTGGCGTGTTGTGAGCGTGAGTTAGTTGAAATTTCAACTACAGCCTCTACCCTTCGAAGAAGCAGTGAAAGGCAAGCAAAAGACCAAAATATAAAACCAGCATAGAAAAGGGAGAATCACTTGAACGCAATTCTTATCATCGGCCGCATCTTCTTTGGCGCACTATGGATCGGTGCCGGCTTTGCGCACTTTAAGAACCTAGAAGCAATGACAGGGTATGCAAAATACAAGAAGCTTCCAGCAGCAAAGCTCGGTGTTATGGGCTCTGGCCTTACCTTTCTAATCGGCGGAATTCTTATTGTTCTCGGAACATGGGTTGATCTTGCAGCGCTCTTGATTGCAATCACCGTGATTCTTGCAGCTCTTATCTTCCATCAGTACTGGAAAGAGACAGATGCAAATACAAAGATGCAGGAAACAATGGCATTTAATAAAGATCTCGCATTAGGTGGCGCAGCTCTTATTCTCTTCGCACTCGTTGCCGGCGGACTGCTTACAGATTTCGGTCCAAGCCTAGGTTCGATTGCACTCTTTGCATAAATAAATTCATCGTAAAGCCCCTCGAGAAATCGGGGGGCTTTACCTTTTTCGAGAGAGAATGCACTTATGGAAATCTTAGGAGCGTTGCTTGCCGGAGCATTTATCGGCTCAGTCCTCGGATATGTTGGTGCAGGCGGAGCAATGCTCTCTGTACCAATTTTAATTTATCTCTTTGATTTTTCACCACACCAAGCTACAACCGCGGCTCTCGCAGTGGTTTTTCTTGCTGCGCTCTCTGGAGCAATACCAAAGATGCGTAGTAAAGAAATTCTCTATCGAGAAGCGCTAATAATTTGGTCCATTGGGCTCATCACAAATCTCGGCTTCTCTTCTATCGCTGATACCTTCTCAGATGCATTTATAACAACTGGTTTTGCAGCTGTATTGATTCTTGCAGGTGCGTCCATGTTGAGGCCACCATTTGCAAATGCGCAAACTCGAATGCCCGCCCGCACTTTGCTGCTCATTTCACTCTTAATTGGATCAATGACTGGAATTTTCGGAATTGGTGGTGGGTTCCTTGTGATCCCAGTGCTCGTTCTTTTCTTTGGTACTCCACAAAAAATCGCAGCCGGTACATCACTTTTAATCATCTCGCTAAATTCACTCACCGCACTTTTGGGCCACCATGCATTATGGGATCAAGTGCAATGGCACATTCCATCAATCATGGCGATTAGCGCAGTTATTGTTGCGAGTGCATCATCGCACTATGGAAGCTCTACATCCCCTACGGCGCTACGAAAAGCTTTTGCTTACCTTCTCTTTACAATTGCACTCTTTACAATTGCACAAACCTGGATTTTCTAATCCTCGCTAATAGATCTAGACATATAGCCACCTAGCACCATCATTCCAATCGGATAAGCCATCGCCCACGAAAGTGAAGTCGCTTCTGCGATTAGCCCTGTAAATGTTGGACCGATAAAGAATCCGGCAATGCCTATAACACCCACACGTGATATCGCAACAGCAGGCGCAATTCCCTTAAGACGACTTGCTGCCAATATAAATGCAGGGAACATCGGGCCAATTCCGAGACCAGCAAAAATAAATCCAATATTGGCAATTAGTAGCGCCGGGATAGTTGCAACACTCGACAATGGAATAGCAATTGCTAAACAGATAGCCCATCCAGCTCCACCATACATCCCGCCATATCGAACAGTATTGCGTGGTCCGAATTTCTCTAAAGCTTTATCTCCAAGAAAGCGACTGGTAATCATTGCCAGTGCAAAAGATGCAAATGCTGAAGCATAAATTCCCTTAGGAATATTCATATTGTCTCGGAGCAATATCGCTCCCCAATCACTTGCCGCGCCTTCGGCAACCATGCCTGCGATCAAACCTAATCCAATTGCCCATAGTGGAAGTACTGATTTTCCAAAGAAAGGGATCTTTGCCTCTGTAACTTCTTCACCGCCACCGGCATGTTCGTCTTCAGCTGGAGATAAGAGATAAATATTTGCCGGAATAAACGCTAAAAACGAAACTACTCCAACCCAGATGAGATTTTCCTTTGGAGTCATAAAAGCAATCATGATTCCCCCAAAGACCGTTACTAGAAATGATCCGACACTCCACATTCCATGAAAGGAAGACATCCATTTTTGATCAAGAATTTTCTCAACAACGACTGCTTGAGTATTGACCGACATATCTGTCAGCGCGTATCCGAATCCCATAACCAGTAAGGCAAGAAATAGCTCGAGCGCGGTTGTAGCAAAAGCCATTGCCACCAACCCTGCCGGAAGCAAAAATGAGGAGAGGTTAATTACAGGACGCGATCCAAAAGTATGTATTGCACGTCCGGCAACCTGGGCTCCTAAAACAGCTCCTATTGTTGCTCCCAGAAAAATAAATCCGAATTGGCCATTTGATAAGCCGACTGCATCTTTAATCTCTGGAATGCGTGCAACCCATGCCATTGAGGCGATTCCCATAATTAAGAAGGATGCCCATAATGAATTGCGGGCTCTTATCCCTCGCTTAAATGCTGTGGTCACGGGTGAAACCTATCCCCTAACCTTGGACACTATGGAGCACATCCTCGAGAAGTCGGCGGTAAAAAGAGTTGCATCAGCGATGCAAGAGCTGGCGATTGCTGGCCCAATTACTGTTTTGGGTGAAAGTGCGCGCACAGCCCAAGATGCCGCTTCCGCTCTCGGAATTGAAGTAGGTCAAATCGCTTCTTCACTAATTTTTAAAACACCCGACGACAAAGTATTATTAATCATCACCAGTGGTCGCCACCGCGTAGATACAGAACTCGTGGCCAAAGGAATTGCACATACAGAACTTCTTCGGGTTGACGCAAACTTTGTAAAAGAATTTTCTGGCTTCTCAATCGGAGGCGTATCTCCCATTGGATGGACAACCAAGCCCGATCTAACTCTGATTGACGAAGCGCTCAATGAATACGACGTTGTTTGGGCAGCAGCTGGACACCCGCATGGCGTATATCCAACATCCTATGCAGAGCTAATTGCATGCACAGGTGCGACCCCAATTGTTGTTGGAGATTAATCATGGCCAATCTCAGTAAAATTACTTTGGGAATGATTGCAATAGTCGTCGATGATTACGACTCTGCAATCTCGCATTACGTAAATGATCTTGGTTTCACACTCATTGAAGATGCTCACCTTTCGCCTGAGAAACGTTGGGTGATTGTCTCGCCTGGTTCAGATGGTGCCCAAATATTGCTCGCT
>WLNN01000046.1 GCA_009699765.1 Actinomycetota bacterium | reverse complement strand
TTCTCTTCGCAGTTCTCTTTGGGCTCTCAATGGATTATGAAGTATTTATTGTCTCTCGCATGCGCGAAGCCCGCGATAGAGGGGCTTCAACTAACGAAGCGATCAAAGAAGGTTTGGCTCACACTGGCGGAGTTGTTACAGCGGCAGCAATTATCTTGGTTGGCGCATTAGGCGGATTAGCCAATGGACACATTGCGGGACTTCAAGAGCTCGGAGTTGGGCTAGCAATTGGAATTCTTATTGACGCCACAATTGTTCGTACTTTGCTTCTGCCAAGCGTTATGACAATTCTTGGTAAATGGAATTGGTGGTTACCTGAGCCTGTCGCAAAAGCAGCAATGACAAAAGCCTCACCTCTCACAGATTAGCGAGAGATGAGGCTTTAGTTGTAATTATCGAACTATTTGAAATTCGAAATGCACTGCGGGTTGCTTATAGCCAAGTGCCAATCCAAGAAAATCTGTGTTGTAAGACAGAATTGGAAGCATTCCGTACTGTGTATTGGCGAAAGATGGCTGGTTGGTGTACATAATCGGATGAAGATCGATGATGTGCGTTCCTGGAGCACCTGTCGCGCGTAAGTGAATAACCATGTAGCCATCTGAGTTAAATCCACAGCCATAGCCAACATAGTTGTTGTCATAGGTGAGCGCCATAGTGTTATCGAGCTGAGTCCAGCCGACACCTTTCATGGCGACCGTGATTTCATCTCCAGCTTTAAACTTTAAAGTTGGAGTGCCAGATGAGCTTCGTGGTTCTGGTGCTTTTGATGGAAGAGCTTTAGCTAGTCCAAGAATAGATTTTCCAGATGAATCCACATTGGCAAAGATGCTCTGCTTAACAAAAATACTTTGTTGTGCTTGCGCAAGATCACCCTTCTTGATTTGAAGAGCGTGGAAGCCACCAAGGTGGTCCGGAATTACCACCTCTGTAACGACTTTGCCGGTCGCATCTGAAGTTACTGACAGAAGCTTCTCGCCAGAGTAAATCCAGCAAGTGCCTGTAGTGCAATTTACGCGAGAGCCGACAACATTGGCCCATGTAATTGCATATTCTGTACTTGCTGCAAGGCCGGTGACATTAACTGCAATCTTGTCGCCGACAACACCAGATGTTTTTGAGGTTGTCATTACAGCCTTTGATGTTGGATCAATCTGTTCGTTCATCAAAGTTCGCTGAGTGGTTGTAGGAGTTACATCTTGCGGATAAGTGATCGTTGCTGCTGCCGGTCCGTTGTCGCGAGTTGTCATGAAGTCAACGCAGTCGCCACCCGCATATGGAACAGGGGATTGATTGATGTTCATGTACTGAACACCAATTCCATCCATCCCGCAAACAAGGTGCTTGCCAATTTTTCCAGCAGCATAAATTTGGAAAGTAGAAGTTCCACGAGTCCAAATAGATTGAGCTTCACCGGCAAAGTTGTTATCCCAAAGAACTGAGATACCAGCTGTGTAGAGATTAGGCCCCATGCCTTTATAAGTAATTGTGATTGGAGTACCCACAGCACCGCGATTTGGAGTGACAGAGATTGAAGGGGTTACTTGTATGCCCGTCTTGGCCACCGCTACACCGTCAAGAGTTGCGTAGATATCGTGAGGGCCTCCGAAATCCTCTGGAATAGTTGTCGCAAAGGAAAATGCTCCACTTGCATCAGTAGTTACCTTTGCTAGAACGACACTGAACTTATCCCATTGGTAACCCGTGTAATTAACAGAGTTAGGTAGGAGTTGTGCTTTCCAAGCGCCTTTGGCTGTTGACCAAGTAAGAGTGAGCTCGGTTTTCGCCTTTAGACCTGTACCGGAAATTGTAATTTCTGAACCAATTTGGCCTTGGTTCTTTGAAATTATCAATGGCCCAACGCCAGAGATTGGATCGCTGAATTTGATTGTTTCGCCTGTAAATGGAAGCGCTGGTACGCCCTTCATATCTGCAGGCGCGTAGAGGACAACATCAAGTGAGTCAGCTGCCTCGGCTGGCGCTATCAAACTAATCGGGAGTAGCGCGGCTACTGCTATTCGCAGCGCTACCTTCTTTGTAACCTTCATTTTAAAATCCCTCCGTATTTTGAATTAAGTATTTACTTAGCGACTGGTGCTGCATAAAGTGTCAGCAATGATGTTGCAGTCCAGTTAGGAACTAAAGTGCCCGTAGCGCCCTTAATTGGCCATGTGAGCTTCTTGTTCTTGTAATAACTAACCCATTCCCAAGTTGTCTTTCCATCAACTGTCTTTGCGACACGCTTTGTGCCCAGAACTTTTGCAACAGTGATGTCTTTAGCAACCATGGTTACTTTGTAATTAATAACTCCGAGTGTTGAGTACTGACCAACCGCTGTACCCGTAGCAAGTACGGCTGTCCAAAAAGAAATTCCTGAGTGATTTCCGTATGCAAGAGGAATCGGATCTTTAACACCAGCAACTTCGATGTATGCCTTTGCAGTGTTGGTGTTATCCATAACTGCTCCACCGAGATCAGCATTGTTTCCATAGACACGGAAGACAATCTTCTGTCCCAAGAGGTATTCGGATTGAACTGCACATGCGGAGAAGCGAGGTGCAAGTACTCCGGTAGATCCTGAAGCAAGAACTGTGTCCGCATAGATATTGATAGGAGAGACCACGCCTTGTGTAGGTGATCCCACGGCTGCCACAACTGCGGCTGAAGTTACCGCTGCAACTGTTGTATCAGTAGGGGTAAAAATCGCACTGAGGCTGACCTTTGACGCCACAGTTGGTAGCCAGGTGCAGGTAGCTTTAAATGGTGTGACCGTTGTTGTAGCTACCTTTTCACAGCCCGCAATTGTTATGCCATCTGCTTTGTACTCAACTAAACCAGCTGAGTTTGTTGTGGCTACAAGTGAATCTGGCATTGTATTAACTACTGCCTTGCCACCACCGGTTAGAGCCACTGTTGCTGCATCGGCGGCAATCGCTGGCGCTATACCTGCAAAACCAAACGCCGCGATTACAGCGGTTGCAATAATTTTACGCATTTTCTGCTCCTTTTTTTATGTCGGTATTCGCGAATTGCGATTACTTTGTGACGATATTTCCTGAAAGTGTGAGTGTCAGATCAACTTTTTCAGTGACTCCATTAGCTGGGTGCTTACTTGCAAATGAGCCTTCAACTTTGAGAGTTCCAGTTGCACCTACGTATTTGCCAGAACCACCGGTGATTCGGGCTTGACCACTAATCTCAACCGAAGTTGGCCCGTCAGCATCTTTGCCGCAAGCAGTTGATTTAGGTGTTAAAAATTCGAGCTTGAGAGAATCGGTTCCACCCTTAAGAGTTGCTTCGCCTGCAAGAGTGATGCACTTGTCGCCTTCTTGAGATGCATAACTACCTGAACCGACGAGATCTGTTAGTCCACCATTATTTGTAATAGAGGAACCAGTGACTGATGCGTCGATACTGCTCTCTGACCAAAGTGCTGAAATCTTTCCTTTGTATGTTGCATTCATGACAATTGGAACCGCGCCTGCTGCTGCGCCCTTTGTGGGTTTTACAACTGGCTTCTTGGTACTCCAACCAGTTGGACATTTTGGAGCTGCAGCTTTAACAACTTTGCTCTGTGTTCCTTTGTAGCAAGTGATTGATTTTGTTGCAGCTGATGCCGAACCAATAAATGTGATTGCTGAAAGCGAAGCTACCGCGGTAACTGCAATTACTTTGAGAATAAAATTTCTTTTCATCTTGTTTTGCGCCTCTCCATGCACTCAAATAAAATTTTCTAACACGTGCATCTTCGCATCGCGTCATAATGCGAAATAGTAAAATCGTGAGTGGTAGCACTTTCAGAAATATTCTTTGCATCACAAAGTCCTTGTAAATCAGTACTTTTTGTGACCTGGATGACTAATTTCGCAAATAGAGGTCTTCGCGATATAATTAGCCCGCATCCCAGATGCATTGCACAACCCCAATAATGAGCCTAATTCAGGCTCTTCTTGCGAGTCTTATCTCCACCCTGGTGAGCCCACAGAGGTTCCTCCTAATCGAGACGCGCTTGATCTCTCGATAGGAAAACTTAAAAATGACTTTACAAAAGCGTACAACCGCGCCCGGAAAAGCCCGTCGTGCTGCCTCAAAGGGGAAACCCCGCCGTGCAGTAGTTGCAAAGGCAGCGAAAAAAGCTGCTCCTGCACCACGTACAACTTCAAAGGCCTCACCACGCAAGACAGCGGTAACGAAATCTGCTGTAACTAAATCTTCAACAACGAGAACTCCTGCACCAAGAAATTCGGCACCTAAATCTTCTTCAACAAGAAAACCACGTGAATTTACGCCGACAACAAATGTTCGCTACTCAGATCGTGATGCAGTCCCTGCAACACGCAAAGAGTCACGTTTAACTGATCGTTCGAAGCTTCGTGCAGCTCGTTTTCAAAAGCAGACTGCATCAAAGTCTAAGGAGATTGAGGGTGCGCCAAAAGGCAATCCTCGTCAGAGTGCATCAGAGCGCGTATTTAACAAGGGCGATAAGCCGAAGAGCCGTGCAGCAAAGTTTGTAGCAGAGCGCAATGAACGACCAGAGCGTCGTCCAGCTGAACGAACAGAACGACCAGTCCGAACAGAAAGACCAGAGCGTCGTCCATCTGATCGTCCGGTACGTAGCAATCGTCCAGTAAGTAGTGATCGTCCAGCACGTCGCACCGATGATGCTCCTCGCGAAAAGCGTACATTCGATAAGCCAGCTCGTACATTTGACAAGCCTGCTCGCACATTCGACAAGCCAGCACGTGCGGAAAGACCCGAGCGCTCTGAGCGTCCAGCTCGCGATTTCTCTAAACCACCTCGTGATCGTCGCACCGCAACTGGGCGAAATAGCGAGCCACACTCATTTTCAAAGACTCGCGGCCGCAATGTTGCAGAGGATTTTGGCGCGGATGATTCATACATCTCTCCTAATTTGGCCGATGCCAATTTGATTGATGCCGCCCCTGGTGACCAGGTCGTACGAAGTTTCCGCGATCTCGGAATTCCAGCGGCGTTAGATAATGCTTTGAGCGCTCAAGGAATCCTGAGTCCCTTCCCAATTCAAATTGCAACAGTTCCTGACGCAATTGCGGGTCACGACATTCTTGGTCGAGGACAAACTGGTTCTGGAAAAACTCTTGCATTTAGCCTTGCACTGCTTACAAACATTGCAGAAAAACGAGCCAATCCACATAAGCCACTGGCATTGATCCTCACACCAACTCGCGAACTAGCGCAGCAGATTGATGAAGTTCTTTTGCCGCTTGCGCGCGCAGTTGGACATGCCTCAGTTGTTATCGCTGGTGGAATGTCATACACAAAGCAGATCACGGCAATGCGTAAGGGCACCGCAATTTTGGTTGCAACACCTGGTCGCCTAATTGACTTGCTCAACAAGGGTGAAGTTCAGTTAGATCAACTGCAAATCACAGTTCTTGATGAAGCTGATCAGATGGCCGATATGGGCTTCTTGCCAGTGGTGCAAGAAATTCTTGATCAAGCTAAGCAGGGTGGCCAGCGCCTCTTGTTCTCAGCGACACTTGATCGTGGTGTTGATGCACTTGTGCGTCGCTACTTAAATAACCCAAAGACTCACTCACTTCAAAATGACCGTGCATCTGTTTCAACTATGGAGCACTTCCTTATCGTGATGGATCCATCCGAAAAAGATGAAGTTACTGCCGAAATTGCAGCACGTAACGGAAAGACGATTCTCTTTGTTAAGACACAACGAGGTGCGGATCGCTTGGCAGATAAACTTGCTCACGCAGGTGTGCCAGTTGGCGCTCTTCACGGCGGAAAATCACAAGCAGTTCGTACTCGCACCTTGGCACTCTTTAAGGAATCAGAGAATGCGGCACTTGTGGCAACAGATGTGGCAGCGCGAGGCATCCACGTCGATGGCATCTCACTTGTTGTCCACGTAGATCCAGCACAAGATCATAAGGATTATCTACACCGTTCAGGTCGTACAGCTCGCGCTGGCGAATCAGGAACTGTTGTCTCACTTGCAACTACTCGTCAGCAAAAAGCGGTAAAGGGTCTAACAACTCGTGCAGGGGTTAATCCATCTACTGTCTATGTAAAGCCAGGTAGTGAAGATTTAATGCGAGTAACTGGTGCGCAGCAACCTTCAGGAATTCCATACACCCCACCAATCGTTGATACGCCAAAGCGCGCTCCACGTAAGGGTGGAAGTGGTGGTGGCGGAGGACGCGGTTACCGCGGAAATCGAAGCGGTGGCGGAGGTCGTGGTCGTCGCTAATTCCTAACTAGATATCAAGGTTTTAAAACGATTTTGCCGGTTGTTTCTCGTGCCAACATTGCACGATGAGCACCGGCAGCTTCGTTTAGTGGGTATGTTGCGCCAATAATTGGCTTTAACGCACCAGAACCAATGAGAGCAAAGAGTTCAGATACAACATCATGCATTAATTCTTTGCTTGAGAAACAATTTGCTAACCAGAAACCTGCAATCGTCTTTGATCCATGCATCAATGAGCCAGGATGTATCGGAGTCGGCGCTGTTCGAGAAGCCATTCCAAAGGTAATCATTCGACCAAATTCGCCGAGCGCCTCAAGACTCTGATCGAAAGTTTTTCCGCCAATCATCTCTAAAACTATGTCGACGCCTTTGCCACCATTAGCTTTGCGGATTTCTCCAGCGAGATCGGAACTCTTTGCATTAATTACATGGTCTGCACCAAGTGAGGTTGCGAGTGCAGATTTTTCTGATGAAGATGTGGATGCAATAACTGTTGCACCCCACATCTTTGCAAGCTGAATTGCAATTGTGCCAACGCCACCGGCAGCGGCATGAACCAGAACAGTTTCACCTTTGCGCAGGTGTGCCATAGTTTTTAGAAGGTGCCATGCTGTTGTTCCTTGGACAAGAACACAGAGCGCTTGTTCATCTGTCACGTTATCGGGAATCGGGAAAATAACGCCCTTATGTGCGACAGCTTTCTCGGCATACCCGCCGGATGAAACAGTTGCTAAGTAACGTTTTCCATCATGAGTTCCAACAACTTCTATTCCTGGCACCAGTGGTAAGCGTTGAGGGGAGAGGTAGCTATTTTCAGTCTGATGGGTATCTGCATAGTTGATACCAATAGCCGTCACATTGAGAAGAACTTCATCCGCACCAGCTACCGGATCTGCGAGTTCGACCAGCTTCATCACATCCGGACCGCCGAAAGTGGAAATTTGAATTGCTTTCATTGCTCAACCTTAGGCTTATTTTGCGCTGATATCGGTGAAGAGTGCAGAAAAGCGCCCTTTGAGATGGGTCGCGAGTTGGGGTATGTTTCCGCTCATGGCAAATGCAAAGAGTGAAGTCACCCCAGTTCGCAAGAAGGCTGTCGCAAAGAAGGCTGTCGCAAAGAAGGCTGTCGTTAAGAAAGTTGCCGCACCAGCCAAGGCGCGTTCTCGTAAGAAGGTAGGCGGGAATCCAGAGCTGGCAGAGAAGATTCGCGCTTGGGGTAAGAAGCGTCGCATGCCGAAGGATCCGTACCTAAACGGAATTGCAGATGCAATTGAGAACGATGAAGATTTAGTTGTTTGGGCATCAACTGATGTACTCGCGATTTTCCCTCACGCATTTATTAAGCCAGCCGAAACTCGACTTTATTCGATGCTCGTTCTCCTTCGAAATATCCTCGTCTTCGTTCCGGTGGCACTTACTTGGCTGGCAATCTCAAAGGCGACTACCGCCTTCGCTATCTACACAGCGAAGCAGACAGGTTCCATCGCCAACTTCTTGCAGTTCTGGGAGGACGGTTACGGTTACTTGGCTGAGGAATGGACCATTAGCAAGGTAGCTATCCTCGACTTTTACATTATTGCTGCAGTTATCATCTTGACTCTAATAACCCCGATTATGGCTCACAATGCTGAAGATCGCGCCGAAAAGGAAGAGCTTGATGCAGAGCGCGAACGTATCGGGCTTGCAGTTGAGGTTATGGCATTCCTATTCGATAAGCGCGAGGTCAATAGCGTCACTATGAATTCTGCGCTAAACCGCTCTGTTGCAAATCTACGTACTTCAAGCAAGGCGCTTAACGATGCCGCAAAGCGTATTGAGAAGATTTCGAAGTCACTACCGAATAACGCAAATATCATCCAAGAGATTCGCAAGATCGGTAAGTAATGCTTCGTCAAAAACGACGTCACCGTGAAGATCCATCTGCGCAAGCAGGCTGGATGTTTGCTGACTTGTTGTTGGCGATTGCAGTTATCTTTCTTGCAACTATTTCCTTTGTTCCAACTGAAGCGGCCCTCTCGCCCAATTTAATTGCTGCAGCGGCAGCTGATCCAACTGTCAATGTAAATAAGAATTCAATTCCGCTAACTCAATTCGATCAGATTACGATTATGTTGGCGATGCAGAAGTATGCGCAAGATAATAACTTGCCACCTGAATACACAGTGAGCTCTGTTTCTATTGTTGGTGGTTACAACCTGGATTCAGAGACTGCAGATCGTGGAACGCAAACAGCACTTCGTTATGCGACAGGAATTGCAGAGTTAAATTTGCCGTACTTTAAAAACACATCAACAATTTTGAGTGCCAGCTCTACAATTCCATCTGGACAAGTTGTTCTAAATCTGACAATCACCTCAGCCAAGTAAATCCTCACCCGGCAAGACCACATGCCTGAAATGTCCCTGTCAATAGGGGACAAGATGTCCTATAGAAATCGCCCAAATTGCAAGACTATTTGTAGCGCTTGAGCGTTATTTGGCATACTCCCAGTTCATTATGCCCCGATTTGTGGGGACAGTTTTTAACGCCTGAAAGGGGGTGGTGCGTGGGATCTAGTCGTGCAATGACAAAGTTATCTGCGCAACGCTTCCGTGTCGGCGTAGTTCGATCAATTGTTTACATACTTCTTGCAGGATTTATTCCAGTCAACGTTGTGATGAGCGCACCTATTGCGCAAGCTGCGGGAACTAT
>WLNN01000045.1 GCA_009699765.1 Actinomycetota bacterium | reverse complement strand
TCCGCCAGTATCAAGGATGCGCTGCTTACCTGTGTAGAACGGGTGGCAGACTGAGCAAACTTCAACGTAGATAGATCCGCTAGCAACTGTTGAGCGAGTTACAAACTTTTCGCCGCAACCACAAGTTACCTGGGTCTCTTTATATTCTGGGTGAATCTCTGGCTTCATGAGTTTTCCTTTTCTCTGACTGGGTCCGTGTATTCGGTGAACCAGTAGGGCTTAACTAGGCGCCAATCATCTCCCAAAAGCGCTCAACCGCAAAATCCACGCTGGGATCTTGCGGTTGAGGGGAAGTTCGCTCTTACTTGAATTAGCTCTTTGTTGCTTTGACCGGCTTGGTTGGCGGGGTTGGACGCTGGCCGAGTACTGGCTTCGCTGGTGCAACTGGCGCTGCTCCTAGACTTGCGATTGCTGAATCGCGAGCAGTTCTTGCGGAAGCAAGTGCTGATTTAAAAGATGTGTTTGCTGCTTTCTTTGCAGCATCAGTTGTTGCTGCAGCAATTGCAGCATCATGGGCACTCTTTGCTAGTGCGCCCGCTGTTTTGCTGGCATCAAAAATATTCTTGCGAGCTGCTACGTGAGCTTTTCTTGCTACTCCATAAGCATCCATCGCAGCTTTGAATTGAGCTTGTGAGCTCTTGCGATTAGCGATGTAGGTTTCGAGAGCAGTCTTATAAGCTGCGCGCGCAACTTGATAATCGTTGAGCGGCTTTGTCACCACAACTGCAGTTGCTGTTTCATCTGCGACAGCTGTTCCAGTTCCAACAAGTAAACCTGCTGCTACAAGTAATGCCACGTTACGGGAACTGATAAATGAAGCCTTCATAATCTTCTCTCCTTCTTCTCGCCTTTAAAATATTGAAATTGGATTTTGGACTTTGGAATCTGGAGCTAAGCCGGATACTTAACTCACACTCAGAGAATGAACCACTAATTTGTGAAACATCTGTGATGCTTGCATGAGGGTGATGTGAAATAAGCGAAAAGGGCATGAAAAAGCCCCATCAACGCGATATCGATGGGGCTTTATCACTTCACTTTCAGATGGCAAGCCATTGAAAGCAAGATTTGGTTTTGCTAGTTATCAGAACCACCGGTTGTCTTCTGGATCTGCATCAAGAATTCAACGTTTGACTTGGTGCCCTTCATCTTTTCGAGCAAGAGTTCAAGCGCTGCTTGTGGTTCAAGAGCGTGCAAAACTCGACGGAGCTTCCAAACAATATTTAGTTCCTCAGAACCCATAAGAATTTCTTCCTTACGAGTAGAAGATGACACAACGTTAACTGCAGGGAAAATACGCTTATCAGCAAGACGTCGGTCGAGGATAAGCTCCATATTTCCTGTTCCCTTAAACTCTTCGAAGATCACTTCATCCATACGTGATCCAGTTTCGATAAGGGCTGTTGCAAGAATAGTCAGCGATCCGCCATCTTCAATATTACGAGCTGCACCGAAGAACTTCTTAGGTGGATACAGGGCTGCTGAATCAACACCACCAGATAAAATACGTCCTGATGCTGGAGCAGCAATGTTGTATGCACGTCCAAGTCGAGTAATTGAGTCGAGCAGAACAACTACATCGTGACCGAGTTCAACCAAACGCTTTGCGCGCTCGATTGCTAGCTCTGCAATTGTTGTGTGATCTTCTGCTGGGCGATCGAATGTTGAAGCAATTACCTCACCCTTTACAGAGCGAGTCATATCTGTAACTTCTTCTGGTCGCTCATCAACTAGAACAACCATCAAGTGCACCTCTGGATTATTGACAGTAATTGCATTTGCAATTGCCTGCAAGACCATAGTTTTACCAGCCTTAGGTGGCGCAACGATTAGTCCGCGCTGACCCTTACCAATTGGTGCAATGAGATCGATAACTCGAGTTGTAAGAATGTTTGGTTCTGTCTCAAGGCGAAGTCGCTCTTGTGGATATAGCGGTGTGAGCTTTCCGAATTCAACACGTGGAACAGCCTCTGCCACTGGAACGCCATTTACAGTCTCGAGAGTAATCAGTGGGTTGTACTTCTGCTTCTGCTCGCCTTCGCGTGCTTGGCGAACCTGACCTGTAACAACATCACCTTTACGAAGACCGTACTTACGTACCTGTCCTTGCGAAACATAAACATCGTTAGGGCCTGGAAGGTATCCAGCTGTGCGGATAAATGAGTAATTTTCAAGGATATCTACTAGACCACCGACTGGTACTAGAACATCGTCTTCGCCAATAACTGGTTCGCGCTCTTCGCGGCCATTGCGGTTTCGGTCATTACGATCGCCTCGGTCGTTACGCTCGCGTCCGCGATTACGGTCACGACGATTACGGTTGCGGTCATTGCGATCGCCTCGGTCGTTACGATTATCTGAAGAGTTATCAGATGAGTTATCTGACGAATCATCGTTGTCATCATCTTGTGAATTATTTGAACTAGCGCCAGAGTCTTCGTTAGATCCTTCTGAATCATCAGACTTCTTATTATTGCGCTTGGCATTGCGGGCTTCACGGCGAGCTTCACGCTCTGCCTTTGCTGCTTCACGGTTTGCTGCCTGAAGGTCACCGATAGCTGTAACGAGTGCATCCTTCTTTAGCTTTGCTGCGCCTTCAATACCTAGTTGGGAGGCTACTTCCTTTAACTTTGGAAGTGTCATTGCGGCGAGTTCTGTTGTTGTCATTGATTTCTTTTCTTGAATGTCCCGTTACGGGTGTAACGAGAGAGTTAGGGTTTTGAGATTTAATGCTGTATTGCCAGGATTGTTACCAATATCTTGCGCCTTAAGTGAAACAGGCGAACTTGGTGCTCAAACTATAGCAGGACGGCTCCACGGGATGCAATTTCAAGCGGGGTAGCCTGAAAAACCTTGCCTCCAGCTAACTTCAGCTCTTCAATTTCGCGCTGATCTGCAGTGTGAAGTGCGAGCACAGTTGGACCTGCCCCTGAGATAAATGCGGCAACACCTGCGCCACGAAGCTTCTGCATTAGCGCATAAGAATCTGGCATTGCCTCTGCGCGATAAGACTGGTGCAAGAAATCTTCAGTTGCTGTGAAAAGTAAATCCGGACGTGAAGTAAGCGCATGGCTCAGTAACGCGCTATTGGTTGAGTTACGAACTGCATCAGCAAACGGGATTGACTCGGGCAACATTTTACGAGCTTTTGCAGTTGGAAGAGTCTTGGTCGGGATATAGGCGATCGCTTGAATGCGCGGATCTACTTGGAGATGGATGCAATGCGCAGAAGATTTGTGCTTTTCAACTTCGAACCAAGAGATTGTCGCGCCACCAAAAAGTGATGCTGAAACATTGTCTGGGTGGCCTTCCATATCTGTGGCAAGAGAAAGTAATTGAATGTCATTCATATGGTCTTCACCATTGAGTACAAGTGCACGTGCCAAAACTAATCCGCCAATGATTGCACTTGCAGATGATCCAAGGCCACGACCATGTGGATTTACATTAAGCGCACGAATTGCGAGACCTTTTGGACGACCACCAAGGAAATCAAATCCTTTATACATTGCCTTCACCAGTAAGTTTTTATCTGTGCGAGGGACTTCATCCGCGCCTTCGCCCGTTACATCAATATCTAGAACTACATCATCGAGTACTTGTGCAACGTAGCGATCGTGCATTGAGAGCGCTAAACCAAATGCATCAAAGCCAGGACCCAAATTTGCAGATGATGCAGGAACTTGTACCTGCATTGGCTTCGCCTTAAAGGTTGGCTTACTCATGGCTAATTCTTACTCAAACCGAGTGCAGCGGCTGCGGCATCTGCATTGACTGGGACAATAATTGGATCCTTCGCGCCTTCAAGGGCCCAAGGAATATCCTTCAAGCCATTACCGGTGCATGTAATAACGATCTTCTTGCCACTTGGAAGTTTTCCGGCTGCCTTCATCTTGATAAGCCCAGCAAGACCGGCGGCTGATGATGGCTCGCAGAAGATTCCTTCACGTGAAGAAAGAATCCGATATGCCGCCAAAATTTCTTCATCTGTTACAGAGTCGATTAATCCTGCTGATTCATCGCGAGCTGCAATTGCTTGGTTCCAAGATGCAGGCTTTCCAATACGAATTGCAGTCGCAATTGTCTCTGGATTATCTACTGGGTGGCCCAGAACTAGCGGCGCTGCACCGGCGGCTTGGAATCCCCACATTGCCGGCTTCTTAGTAGAAAGACCATCATTGAAATATTCGTTGTAACCCTTCCAATATGCAGTGATATTTCCAGCATTACCAACTGGAAGGGTATGAATATCTGGCGCGTCACCTAAAAGATCAACTACTTCAAATGCAGCAGTCTTTTGGCCTTCAATGCGGAATGGATTCACTGAATTAACAAGTGAGACCGGGTACTTCTCTGATAATTCACGGGCAAGAACTAAACAGTCATCAAAATTTCCATCAACTTGAAGCAAAGTCGCACCATGAGCAACTGCTTGGGCGAGCTTTCCCATAGCAATTTTACCTTCTGGAATTAAAACTGCAGGAACCATTCCAGCTTTAACTGCATAAGCTGCAGCAGATGCAGATGTATTTCCAGTAGAAGCACAGATAACAGCTTTCGCTCCATCTTCTGCTGCTTTGGAGATTGCCATTGTCATTCCACGATCTTTAAATGAGCCGGTTGGATTGACGCCTTCGAATTTAATCCAAACTTCATTGTTAAGCATCTCTGAAAGATTGCATGCATAGATAAGTGGAGTTCCACCTTCGCGCAGGGAAACTATGGGGGTCTTTGCACTTACTGGAAGTCGGTGGCGATACTCTTCAATAACTCCGCGCCACTGATGTGCGCCCTCTTTTTTAGATCCGAACGACTTTCCGAAGAGTCCCATTAGGCGCTAGCTCCTTCTACACGAATAACACTAGAAACCTTAGAAACAATATCCATCTTCTTGAGCGCATCGACAGTTGCCTTGAGCTCTCCCTCTGTTGCAAGGTGAGTCACAATAATTAACTCTGCATCTGCATCTCGACCATTCTGATCGACAGTTTGGATTGATACTCCTTGGGTGGCAAAGACCTGCGCAATAGCAGCCAAAACACCTGATTTATCTTGCACTTCAAGGCGAATAAGAAACTTAGTTTTAGTAGTTTCAATAGGAGCGATATCGCGATCTGCATAATCTGTTTCACGTTGTCCGACTGAGTTATGTGCAATGTGACGAGATACAGCAAGGATGTCACCGAGAATTGCAGATGCCGTAGGTGCTCCGCCTGCTCCGCGCCCGTAGAACATTAAAGGTCCGGCAGATTCTGCCTCAACAAAAACAGCGTTGAAGGCATCGCGAACTGAAGCGAGTGGGTGTGCTTTTTCAAGCATCACAGGATGTACGCGAACTGAAATTTCATCCTTAGGGGTGAGCTCTGCAATTGCAAGTAACTTGATTACATAACCCAATGACTTCGCAAGTTGAACATCATCAAGTGTGATTTGTGAAATTCCTTCGCGGTACACATCAGAGACTGTTACGCGTGTGTGGAATGCAAGGCCAGAGAGAATGGCGGCCTTTGCGGCGGCATCAAAGCCTTCAACATCTGCAGTGGGATCTGCCTCGGCATAGCCAAGATCTTGGGCTTCCTTAAGTGCGACAGCAAACTCTTTATTGTCTTCATGCATCTTTGTAAGAATGTAATTAGTTGTTCCATTAACAATTCCCATAACACGTATAACGAAGTCTCCAACTAGCGAGTCACGCAATGGTCGGATGATCGGAATTGCACCGGCAACTGATGCCTCGTAATAAATATCCTCACCTTGCGCATATGCTGCTGTGAAGAGCTCTGCACCATGGCTAGCAAGAAGCGCTTTATTGGCAGTGACAATTGATTTGCGATTCTGAATTGCAAGCAGTGCTAATTCGTATGCTGGCTCTATGCCGCCCATGACTTCGACAATAAGGTCGATTTCTGGGTCATTGACGATTGAGTACGGATCGGTTGTAAAGATTGCTGGATTGATTCCCTCGTGCGGCTTTATTGTGCGTACTGCAATGGCAGCAAGCTCAATCTTCACCCCTGCGCGGGTTGAGAGTTCTTCGGTATCGGCCAGAAGAAGGCGGGCAACTTCACTGCCTACAACTCCGCAGCCAAGCATGCCGATACGTACAGGTTTATCTGCTCGGGACATAGGGCTCATTCTTTCACATCTCGGCTACATCGAGCGCGAGTAAATCAGCCTCGGTCTCGCGGCGCACAATTACACGTGCATTCCCATCAATTACTGCAACAACTGGAGGACGTGGAACATGGTTGTAATTGCTCGCCATTGAACGTCCATATGCACCAGTTGCAGGGGTAGCTATGAGATCGCCAGGAACCACATCGGATGGAAGTTGGATATCACGAATAATAATGTCACCGGTCTCGCAATGTTTTCCTACCAATCGAGATTGTGTAGTTGAAGCAGTTGATGTGCGTTGCGCAATACAAGCGAAATATTCTGCGTCATAGAGTGCGGTGCGAGCATTATCGCTCATACCGCCATCGACTGAAATGTACTTACGGATTGATCCGTCTTCAATAACAACATCTTTGACAGTACCAACTTCATATAACGTAAACATTGTTGGTCCAACGATGTTGCGTCCCGGTTCGATTGAGATAAGGGGCAATTGCAATGCGTACTTTGCACATGCTGCTCGAACAGCAGTTCCGATGGCTGGAAGCACATCTGCTGGCTCGACCGTAACTTCACTGGGTAGATACGCAATTCCATAACCACCACCGAGATCAAGTTCAGGAAGCTCTACTCCAAAAGCATCTCGGTACCTCGCCATGAATTCAAGTAATCTATCTGATGCAATTTCAAATGCTTCAGTGCCAAAAATTTGTGAGCCAATATGGCAATGAACTCCACGCAGTTCAAGCTCAGGTAATTTTGAAATCGCCTCGACAGCAATCCATGCAGCGCCAGAAGCGATTGAGAATCCAAACTTCACATCTTCATGTGCAGTAGAAATAGATTCGTGGGTATGTGCTTCAATTCCTGGAGTTAAACGAATCAATACTGATTGGCGAACCCCGTGCTTTTTTGCTGAAGCTGCAACTCGTTCGATTTCGAAAATAGAATCAACCACAATGGTTTTAACTCCTTGGGAAACCGCACGGTCGATTTCAGAAAGCGACTTGTTATTGCCATGGACTTCAATCATTGATGGGTCGACTCCGCCAGCAAGTGCGACTGCGAGTTCTCCCCCGGTGCAAACATCAATACCAATCCCTATTTCAGAGATCCAGTGAGCAACAGCGGTAGAAATAAATGCCTTTGATGCGTAATAAACCTGCCCTGCGTTGCTTCCGAATTCAGCCTTTAAGCCATCTCGCCAAGCAATCGCACGTGAGCGAAATGCCTCTTCATCAAGGAAGAAGGTCGGGGTTCCGAATTCTTTTGCAAGTTGTGATGCCGGAATACCTGACAGATTTAATTCGCCGTTTGTAAAAGAAATATTTTTAGACCACATCGATGCTTTACTCATTACATACGCTCCGGTGCGCTGACGCCTAGAAGTGAAAGTCCATTTGCAATTACCTGCATTGTTGCAGCACAGAGATTTGCTCGCGCAGAGTGTATTGGTCCAACCGCTTCATCGCCGAGCGGAAGCACGCGGCAATCTGCATAGAAGCCGTGATACACGCCCGCAAGTTCTTCCAGATAGCGAGCAACTCGATGAGGCTCACGAAGCTCGGCCGCTGAAGCAACTATTCGCGGATACTCAGCAAGTGTTCCGAGTAATTCATTTTCGCGATCGTGGGTCAATTGTGAAGGGTCAAAGTTTTCAAGGCCGGTTGGGATTTTGAGTTCTGCTACATTGCGCAAAACTGCAGCGATACGTGCGTGGGCATATTGAACGTAATACACAGGATTCTCATTGGTATTACTGCGCAAGACATCTATATCCATAACCATCGGTGTATCAACCGGATAACGAATTAAAGTGTACCGAGCGGCATCAACGCCAACTTTTTCAACTAGTTCTTCAAGAGTAATAATTGTTCCTGCGCGCTTCGAGAGCTTTACCTCTTCGCCGCCTTCCATAATTTTTACTAGCTGACCGATAAGCACGTGAATGTTGTAATCAGGGTTATCGCCTGCACAAGCAGAAACCGCACGTAAGCGATGTATATATCCATGGTGATCGGCGCCCAACATGTAGATGCAGATATCAGCGCCACGTTCGCGCTTATTGATGTAATAAGCAGTATCTGAGGCGAAGTAAGTGAGCTCGCCATTTTCTTTAACTAGAACACGGTCTTTATCGTCACCGAAATCAGTCGTGCGAAGCCATATCGCTCCATCTAACTCGAAGACATGACCTTGTTCGCGAAGTTTATCGAGTCCGTGTTCGACCGCGCCAGATTCGTGGAGCGAGCGCTCTGAAAACCAAATATCAAAATGAGTTTGAAATACGTTAAGCACGCCCTGTTGTTGAGCTAACTGAACTTTATATGCTGCTTCGCGAAAATCTTCACTAGTTGAAATACCAGGATTGCTTGCAACAACTTCTTTTGCGAGATCCTTAATGTATTCACCTTGATAACCATCTTCAGGAATTGGAAGACCTTGTGCTGCAGCTTGCACGGATTGACCAAAGAGATCCATCTGGCGACCGCGGTCGTTGATATAAAACTCTTGCACAACATTTGCACCAGCAGCCTTTAATACCCGACCCAATGCATCCCCGACTGCAGCCCAACGAGTGTGACCAAGGTGAAGTGGCCCGGTTGGGTTTGCGCTAATGAATTCAAGATTTACTGTGACGCCATTGAGTGCATCACCGTGGCCGTACTTCGCAGAGTTGCTAAGAATTGTGCGCACCAGTTCGGCCTGATTCGCGCGGTCTAAAGTGATATTAATAAAACCCGGCCCCGCAATATCAACTTTTGAAACACCGGGAAGTGCTGCAATTGC
This sequence comes from Actinomycetota bacterium, assembly GCA_009699765.1. Classification (GTDB taxonomy): domain Bacteria; phylum Actinomycetota; class Actinomycetes; order Nanopelagicales; family Nanopelagicaceae; genus Planktophila. The sequence goes on along the minus strand of WLNN01000045.1, from coordinate 594 downwards.
ACTTTGTAGAAGTGTTGCAACTTCTCGCGGATTCTTTCCCGCCGCTTTGGCTAATTGAAGTGCAATAGAAGTTGCATAATCCCCGTGGTCGCGATTCTTGGGACGCTCGAGGACTATGGAATCAGGGGCAGTTCCAGAAAGCTCTCCGTTATTGATGGCAGCAGCAACGAGCGCCTGAATTGAGGCTGCTAGCTGATCTGCGAGTGAGGACATTTGCGTAGTTTAACGGGCGCAATGCTCCATTCGTTGCGTCATTAGATGCGGTCGATTTTGGCATGAGCGCAAGTAACCCTTACTCTTGGCCCTCCACTTGTTGTACGCGGGAGTGGTGAAATGGCAGACACGCCAGTCTTAGGAACTGGTGCTCCGGCGTGCGGGTTCAAGTCCCGCCTCCCGCACCAAAGTTTTATTGTTATTGATACTTTAACTACATGGCTAAACCATCGCGCGCGAAGATTAAGAAACTTCAATCGGAGGCGATGCGTGCTGCAGCCGATCGACGTGCAGCAAAAGTTGCTTCTCAAAACACAGTCTCACGTGGAGAAGCAGAGATTGATTCTTATGCCAATACAGACGGTGAGTGGCGTGAAATGG
>WLNN01000044.1 GCA_009699765.1 Actinomycetota bacterium | reverse complement strand
CATTCTTACTCGGTGTTCTAGGCGATAACTTCGGTATTTCACGCGCTTATCTAATGGTGCCGGTGCTAATAGTTATTGCAATGACAATTGTGAAAGCTATCCCAGCGTATCGATCACAGGAATAACACTTGAAACTCGCAAGTCCGATGGCGGCGTTACTTTTTTGTTAAAGAAAAGCCAGATAGAGGCTGCAGCTATAAGTGAAATACCTCCGCAGCCGGCAACAGTCTGGCGAACTCCAAAGTTTTCCGCGCTATAGCCAATCAAGAGTGATCCAAATGGTGAACCACCCATAAAGATAAGTAAGTAAATTCCCATTACACGTCCTCGTACTGCGGGATCGCTATGAGTCTGAACGTATGAATTAGCCGAGACCAACATTGTCAGTGCTGCCAATCCACAGAACGGTAACCATGCTGAGTACCAGAAAAATGTTGGGGCAAGAGATAAGACAATTACTACAAGTGAAAAAATCATTCCAAGTTTGATAATAAAACGAGCAGAGCGCTTCTTATTGAGGCGCGCAGATAACAGCGCACCAGAGAGCGAGCCGACTGCAATAAAAGTTCCAAGCAATCCGAAGGATGCCGCACCTTTATCGAAAACCTCTGTCGCCATCAATGCATTGAATATTTGAAAGTTAAGTCCAAATGTTGCAGCAAAGAAGACGAGCATCATGACTGCATAGAGATCAGGACGTGCAAGTGTGTATCTAATTCCTTCACGAACTGTGCCAAGTGTTTCTTCCATTTTATGTATAAAGAAATCTTTTTCCCGCATAGCCAATAGCGCGGCGATTACAAAAACGTAGGTGAATGAATTGATAATAAAAGAAGGGCCGGTGTTAAAACGAGCAATCAAGAAACCTGACATTGCTGGGCCGACTAGTCTGCCGGCATTGAAATTGGCTGAGTTGAGGCTTACTGCATTTCCAACATCAGATTGACCTACAAGCTCTGAGGTAAATGCTTGGCGAATAGGTGCGTCAATTGCTCCGGCAATTCCAAGAATTGCAGCGCATGCAAAGACATGCCAGAGTTCAATCCGCTCGTTCACAACGAGTAATCCGAGCGTCAATGAAGTCAGTCCCGAAACAATGTTGGTACCAATAAGAAGTTTGCGTTTATTAACGCGATCGGCGAGAGCGCCACCATGCAGACTAAATAGGAGCACTGGCGCAAATTGCACAGCCGTAACTAAACCAAGCGCCGTTCCACTGTTATTTGTGAGTTCAAGTACAAGCCAATCTTGTGCAACGCGCTGTGCCCAAGAACCAACGTTGGAGAGTGTGTTTGCAGGAAAGAGAATTCGAAAATTGCGATGTCGAAATGAACGCCAGCTTCCGGTCTCATTTATAGCTTTACGCATTACTCTTCTTCCATGACTACACGAGAGAAATCAACAATTACATCTGTGGTAACTCTAGTCTCAATCGGCACAGTCTGTTGGATTGCGGCAGCTGTTATTGCATTAGCGGTCGGCGCAGAGTCAAAGATTATTTGGACCTGTCTTGTTGGCGCAGCACTTGGTGCAATTGGTATTCGTTATTCAATACGCAGAAACCGCAAAAGCGCGATTTAAAGTAAGAAAATATTACGCTTCGAGCTGCGAAGCGATTCCGCGAAGAACACGACCAAGGCGCTCTGCATCTGCTCCTGCAGGATGGCGGCCATGGCGAAGACCATTTCCAACCTTGTCGAGAATCTTGATTGTGTCTTCAATCATTGCTGCAAGATCATCGTTATTGACTCGTGAATTTTCTGCAAGTGAAACTGGTGCATCAATAATGTGCACAGACATTGCCTGTGGTCCCTTACGTGAATCAATTACAGAGAACTCAAGCTTTGTTCCTGGCTTTACCGATGGCACGCCAGCAGGAAGAGCTGTTGCTGCTAAATAAACATCTTCCCCTTCATCTGATGAGATGAAGCCGAAACCTTTTTCGAGGGAGAACCATTTCACGCGACCTGTAGGCATAATGATTACTCCTTAATGTTGCATCAATCATGATGCGGTACTCGTGTAGCCGCGGGGATGCGGGCAGGGAGATAGTTTAACTTACAAGTAGCAGTGGGCGGTAGTCGATTTAAGCAATGGTCGCTTCGCTATGCGCACCGCAGCCGTGATCAACAGAGACCACACGAGCGTCATCTGGCGCAATTGCATTGGCACATACGCCAAAAGATGAGCGTAATGAACCAGCAAGCGGAACAAAGAAGCCGCATGAATTACAAGGCTTCGGCGCTTGCTCAGCTAGTGGTGCAGAAGGGCCGCGGTCTGATGCATACCAACGCTTTGATGCTTGGTCACGTCCCTCAATTGAAAGAACGCGTGGGCGCAGCAGACCTAAATCAAATACCTGCATCGCATCGAGATCTTCGTCTTGCGCAAGAGAATTAACTCCGGGAACAAGACGAGTGTCATCAAGCAAGCTTGGAACAATCACACCAGGTGTGATGTCTGCAGGAATGATTCGATCGCGATAAGGAATGTGGTCTGGTGCAAGAAGTGAATCCGGTCCAGGAAGAACTACTACGTCACAAATTGTTGGAGTCGCAGACTCATCAACTTGTGCAACTGTGATGCCCCAACGCCAACCTTTATAACCTGCGATATCGGCAGCAAATAAATATGTTGCGATGCGATTATCGTCGTCGTATTCGACAGATATAAAGTCGCCAACCTGTGATGCAAACTCTGCCTCTGTCAGGGCTGCATCACGTGCGATTGACTGTGCGTCGAAAGTCTTCAATTTAGAAGTCCATATCTCCACCAGCAGCAGAAGGTGTCATTGGACCCTTTGGCTCTGGCTTATCTGTGATTACAGCCTCTGTTGTAATAAATAACGCTGCAATTGATGCTGCATTCTGAAGTGCAGAACGTGTGACCTTGGCTGGATCAATGATGCCAGCCTTAATCATGTCTACGTATTCTCCAGTTGCTGCATTGAGTCCGAAACCTGCTTCGAGATGGCGAACCTTCTCAACAACGACCCCACCCTCAAGGCCTGCATTAACTGCAATTTGCTTTAGTGGAGCTTCGATTGAAACTTCAACGATGCGAGCACCGACAGCTTCTTCTCCCTCAAGCTTTAACTTCTTAAATGCTGCTGTCGCTGCTTGTAGAAGTGCAACGCCGCCACCGGCGACGATTCCTTCTTCTACTGCTGCCTTAGCGTTGCGCACTGCATCTTCAATACGGTGCTTGCGCTCCTTAAGTTCTACCTCTGTTGCAGCCCCTGCCTTGATAACAGCAACTCCACCGGCAAGCTTTGCTAAACGCTCTTGCGCCTTCTCGCGGTCGTAATCTGAATCAGTCTTCTCGATCTCGTTACGAATCTGATTTACGCGACCCTTGATCTGCTCAGCATCTCCAGCACCCTCAACGATTGTTGTTTCGTCCTTAGAAATAACAACTTTGCGAGCACGGCCAAGAAGTTCGAGGCCAGCTGTTTCAAGCTTGAGACCAACTTCCTCGGAGATAACAGTTGCACCGGTAAGAATTGCAATGTCCTGAAGCTGCGCCTTACGACGATCTCCGAATCCTGGAGCCTTCACAGCTGCAGAACGGAATGTTCCCTTAATCTTATTTACAACGAGGGTAGCAAGTGCTTCGCCTTCAACATCTTCAGCGATGATTGCAAGCGGCTTACCTGATTGCATTACCTTCTCAAGCAACGGAACAAGGTCCTTGATTGATGAAATCTTATTGTTGACGATCAAGATGTATGCATCTTCAAGAACGGTTTCCATGCGATCTGTATCTGTTACGAAGTATGGCGATAGATAACCTTTATCAAAACGCATTCCTTCGGTGAGCTCAAGCTCAAGACCGAAAGTGTTTGACTCTTCAACAGTGATAACGCCTTCTTTGCCGACCTTATCCATAGCTTCAGCAATCATTTCGCCGATTGTTGAATCAGCGGCAGAGATAGATGCAGTTGCTGCAATCTGCTCTTTAGAGTCAACTGACTTAGCCATTGCAAGGAGCTCGGCAACAATTGCTGCAACTGCCTTCTCGATACCGCGCTTTAGCGCCATTGGATTTGAGCCAGCTGCTACGTTGCGAAGGCCTTCGCGAACAAGTGCCTGTGCCAAAACTGTTGCAGTAGTTGTTCCGTCACCAGCGACATCATCTGTCTTCTTAGCAACTTCCTTAACGAGCTCTGCACCAATCTTCTCCCAAGGATCATCAAGTTCGATTTCCTTAGCGATTGATACGCCGTCGTTAGTGATCGTTGGTGCGCCCCACTTCTTCTCGAGAACGACATTACGTCCGCGAGGGCCGAGGGTTACCTTCACCGCATCAGCAAGTACATTCATTCCGCGCTCTAGGCCGCGACGTGCTTCTTCATTAAAGGCGATCTGCTTTGCCATCTAATTACTCCCTGTTTATGGAACTTGTTTATGGAACCTATTAATTGAACCTGGTGGGCCGACTTATCACTCTCGACCCTTGAGTGCTAACGCCAAGGGTAGTTGGAGGCATGGGCGAGCGCAAAACGGGAGTTTTAAGCAGGATAGGCGAGCGTGAAAAGGGTGAGGAGCGGATTAGCGGGCTGAGCGAGCCTGCATGCGTGCCTCTCGGAGGCGACGTAGGCGCTTAACGAGCATTGGAGCCGCCTCGAGGGCGTCATCGCGATCAATTAAGTCATTGAGGAGCTGGTAGTAACGAGGTGCGCTGAGGTCGAATAACTCTTTGATAGCGCTCTCTTTAGCTCCTGCAAAGCGCCACCAATTACGTTCGAAATCGAGAATACGTCCCTCGAGATCTGTGAGGGTCGAACCTTGAGTATTTGGATTTTCTAGCGCTGACATATGGCCAATCTTAAAGGTTGCCTATGACAAAGTGTGGGATTTAAGTGTGGGATTTAGCGTGAGATTTAGTTGCCGCTTTCACGATATTGCGCAGCATCGTTGGAAATATAAAGAAGTGAAAAGGTGAGACGAGATACCAATAAATCTGACCACCTAAACCGCGCGGTGCAAAGAGAGCATCTTGTGTAACTACAGTCTCTCCATCTTTTACAGTAAGAGTGAATTCGAGCCAGGCTTTTCCGGGAAGAATCATCTCGGCGTAGAGACGCAACTTCTTCTCTTTCTCAATTTCTTCAACTCTCCAAAAATCTACGCTATCTCCAACACGCAAAAATTGTGGATCTCTACGTCCTCGTCGTAAGCCAACTCCACCGACCATTCGATCAAGTAATCCACGTAAGTACCACAACCATCCAGAACCGAACCATCCGTGGTCTCCACCAATTCCTTCAATCTCTCTCCAAAGAAATTCTGCTGGAACTGTTGAAGTCATTTCGCGATGGTCTGTAAGTGTTAGCTCTCCTGCCCAAGCTGGATCGCTCTGCGCTTTCTGCCATGGCGCAGTTGGATATGCAGCATCAGACCATCTGGTAGCTACCTCGTTATTTTCAGTGCGTGTCAATGCTAATTCGATTGCTTGTGAAACAGTTAAGAGCCCATCACTTGGGGGAGCAATGATCGAATCAATACTCTTCGCTGGATCAACAACGACTTCGCTTATTAAAGACTCAACTAAAGGCCTAGCAAGAGATGTGGGTACTGGAGTTACGAATCCAATCCACAAACTTGAAAGTTTTGGTGAAAGCACTGGAACTTGAATAATCAGTCTATTTCGAAGTCCAGATATGTTTGCAAATTTCTGCATCATCTTTGCGTAAGTGACTACCTCTGGACCTCCGATGTCGCGGACATCATCGATAGGTTTTGTTAAATTTGCAGCGGCGCGTAAGTAATAGAGAACATCACGAATTGCGATTGGCTGTGTTCTATTTGAAACCCATTTTGGCGTAGTCATAATTGGCAAACGGTGAGTCAGGTGTCGAAGCATCTCAAATGATGCCGAACCAGATCCGATAATAATTCCTGCACGAAGTTCTAACACAGGTACCGGCCCGGCTGATAAGTGAACTCCAGTGTTCATGCGTGAAGTTAGATGTCGGCTTCGGTTTTCATCATTTGCAATTCCACCGAGGTAAATAATCTGCGAAATATTTGCTCTTGCCGCAGCACTAGCAAAAGCATCCGCCATTTCTGCTTCAATATTTCCAAAATCAGTTGCAACGTTAATTGAATGAAGTAAGTAAAAAGCGGTATGGACACCAGCGAGCGCGCGATCTAAATCTGCTGGGTTGCTGGCGTTTCCTTCAACTATTTCAACTCTATCTGACCAGCTTTGGCCATGAATTTTCTTTGCATCGCGCACAAGTACGCGAACTTTCTTGTTATCGTTTAGTAAATCTCTAACTAAACGCCCGCCCACATACCCCGAGGCGCCTGTCACACAATAGATCCGCTCTTCATTCTGAAAGTTCACGAAACTCAGCCTAGACTGAGACCATGAGCACTTCTACTCGAAACACATCAGCTAAGCCTAAAGTTGTAATACTTGGGGCTGGTTTTGGTGGCCTGACTGCTGCCCGTGCTCTCGCTGGCAAAGCTGATGTAATTGTTGTAGATCGCCACAATTTCCAAACGTTTTTACCTTTGCTATATCAGGTATCAACCGCCGGTCTCGCCGCTGACCACGTAGTTCACCCGATTCGTGGCGCACTACGTAAGACAAATATTAAATTTCGCATGGGATCTCCAATATCAATCGATCATAAGAATAAAAATATAAAGCTCGATTCTTCTGAAGTTTTGGAATTTGATCATCTGATTGTTGCTCTCGGATCTGTGACTGCAGATTTCGGCGTTCCTGGTGTCACAGAACATGGACTCGGAATGAAGAACATTCATGAGGCAATCACAATTCGTGCCGAAGTTATGCGACGTTTTGAGGATCTCTGTCGCTTTGAGGATGAAACACGTTTATCTATCGCAGTCGTCGGTGGCGGACCTACTGGGGTTGAGATGGCTGGAGCGCTTGCCGAATTAAAGCGCGGACCGCTTCACCACGATATGGCACACGCTGCAGACCACATCGATATCTATCTCATCGAGGCTGGGTCCAGAATCCTGCCTATGTTTGATGAAAAGCTCTCGGCACGAGCAACGCGTGATTTACAGAAACTGGGCGTGCATGTTCGCACCGATACAGCTGTGCGCGAGATTAAATCTCGTCAAATTGTAATTAAGAATGGCGAGCCAATTCCTGCCGAGGTAACAGTTTGGGCCGCAGGTGTAAAAGGTGAGCCAACAGCGATCGCACTTAATTTGCCACTTGCAGGAACTCGAGTGGCCTCAGGTCCAACTCTTCAAGTAACTAACTATCCACATATTTGGGCAATCGGAGATATTTCTGGTGCAATTGCGCCAGATGGTCGTTTCTATCCAATGGTTGCACCAGTTGCTTTGCAGCAAGGAAAGTTCGTCGCATCTCAAATCTTGGCAGTTGCGAACGGTCAGCCTCTTCGTGAATTTAAGTACAGAGATAAAGGCTCTATGGCAACAATTGGTCGCCATAAGGCAGTTGTTCAGGTTCGAAATTTCAAAATGGCAGGAGCGCCGGCATGGTTTGCATGGTTGTGGCTTCACTTGTTCTACCTCTTAGGTGGTCGCAATAAAGTAGGAACAATGGCTGACTGGACTTGGAATTATTTGACCTTTGACCGGGGTAATCGACACATTATGGATTCACTCGACTAAATGAAATCCGGGTATATCGATCTCCGTGGACATCAAACATTCGTTTACGAATGGGCGAACAATGGCGAAGCTCTCGTTATGTTCCATGGTGGCTTAAGTCAAACTTCTCACTTTGATTACGCAGTCCTGCCGGCGGTAGAAGACAGCCATCACGTTTTTGCATATGACCGCACTGCACACGGCTTTACCGGAGATCGCGAAGGAAGCCTGCACTTTGAATATCAATATGCTGAAGCAGTTTCATACCTGGAAGATGTAGTAAAAGAACCTGCGCACTTGATTGGTTATAGCGATGGAGCAATCGTTGCCTTGATGGTTGCAATGCGCAGACCAGAATTAGTGAAGTCAGTGGTTTCATTCGGCGGAAATTTCCACCACAACGGCACCCTTCCTTTGCCTGACTTCAGTGGATTTATCTCACCTGAAGATCGCGCTGAATATGCAATTACTTCCCCAGATGCGCCTGAAACTCTCGATAAGAAGAACGAGAGAATGACTGCAATCTGGAGATCAGAGCCCACCTTCACAGTTGCAGATATCGCAGAAATTAAATGCCCTGTACTTGTTTTAGTTGGCGATGACGATGTGATTACTCATAAACATTCGGTTCTCTTATACGAATCAATTCCACAAGGCCAGCTCGCTGTAATTCCTGGGACTTCTCACCAAGCACATAAAGAGAAGCCTGAAATCTTCCAATTGTTGATTCGCGAATTCCTAAACAATCTGGAGTACCCGCAAACAATGATGCCTCAGCGACGTACTTAGCAATCTATAGGAGTAATCGAACCTGTCTTCACATCGTAAATAGCTCCGCCCACTGAGACTCCAGTATTGAGAAGTGGATATGAACGCACGCGATTAACATCTTTTTTCAATTCACCCAACTGATCATTGGTGGTGCGGAATTCGAGCGACGAAGTATTGACACCAAATTCGCTATCGATCTTTGCATGAATCTCTGCTTCAGTATTTTCTGCCATACGGCATTGGGTATGAGGCATAATTAAAATACGTTTTACTCCCAAAAGGTACGTTGCGAGCACGAGGGTACGAAGTACGTCCTCAGTCACGCGAGCTCCGGCGTTGCGCAGAATCTTGGCATCACCAGATCTCATTCCGACAACTGATAGTGGATTTATCCGAGAGTCCATGCAGGTAACAATCGCCAAACCCTTTTGTGCAACTCCAGTTAATTCGGAGTATTTGAAGTTCTTGACGTACTCAGCATTCGCCTCAGTCACGTCTTTAAATGCATCGTTTGGAAATGTGCTCATAATGCTGAAATCTTAGGGGGTTGGTTGGCTACTACTAAGTTTGACGCTAAAAATATTGGAGCCCCCTATCCGATTTGAACGGATGACCTGCTCATTACAAGTGAGCTGCTCTACCACTGAGCTAAGGAGGCGTACTGCCTTTGGAACGGCGCAATTATGGCAGTTAATGGGCAATTCTTAAAATCGCGATTTGCCCGCATATTAATAGGCTTTTTTGCGTTAAATCTGGCTGGGTTATGGCTTTAGGACGATACGAATTGGGTTGCCGATTTTGTTAGCTAACTTATCCAGCGCTTCAGCCGCTTTCTCTAGGGGCATGACCTCAGTCACTGATTGCGATAAATCTAATCTGCCTTGGCGCGCAAATTCGATGAGTTCTCGCACGTGGTGCTCCTCTGATCCGTAATGACCCAAAACCTGTGTACGCATATATGTAAAAGCCATATCGTTTGGAATCACAATTGGTTCGTTAGCTATTCCAACAATTACTAGCCGCCCTTGCTCTCCGAGCAGTGAGAATGCTTGCTTGCGAACTGGTGTTACTCCGGCAAAATCAAAGGCGGCGTTTAATCCACGATGTGACTTAATCTCGAGATCATCTGGTGCAAATGCAAAATCGGCACCGCGTGCTAAAGCGTTCGCCCGAGCATCCTCGCGAGGATCAATCGCAATCACTTTGCTGCAGCCAACTAGCTTAAGCAACTGCACAGCGTGGATTCCTAATCCACCAACACCGAAGACAACTGCACTTTCGCCGGGTTGCATCT
>WLNN01000043.1 GCA_009699765.1 Actinomycetota bacterium | reverse complement strand
GTTGGGTTCAACCAACACTTGTTAGTCCAAATGTTAATTATTTATCCTCAGGAAGAGCTTTGGTAGTTATGAAATTCTTCAAGTCACTTGGCTCGAAGGCAAACTTCACTCTCAACACCCCGGGTCATGACAAATTAAATATTCCAACCTCACGAAGAGCTGCGATCACGGTAACGTGGACAAATTCTAAGAGTTGAGCCTAAGAATTTTATAAATAGACCTTCTATCAATACTGCTTCAAACATTATCCGGCTCAGTCTTGCCGATAGATGCCATAAGATTGCTCAAGTTTGCGACTAGCGCAAACAGTGGGGCCTATAGCTCAGTCGGTAGAGCAACGGACTTTTAATCCGTGGGTCGACGGTTCGAGCCCGTCTGGGCCCACAATTCAAGAATTATTCTTGATACACCCATTTACTCCTAAAGGCGCCACGGATATCTTCTACGGGTGGGCTGAAGCTCGGCCACGGAGAGAAGAGAAAAATGGCTGACGACAAAGCAGAAATCACACGTTTGATTAATCTTTATATCGATGGCGCAGGAAAAGGAAATGCTGCTCAACTTGATGAGGCATTCCATTCAAGTGCTCGCTGGTTCGGCACAATGGGCGGAACAGATTACGACGTAGATAAGCAAGGCTTTATTGATTTGATGGTTAGCCAGCCCGGCGATGGCGGTAATTTGGTTGCAAACATTACCGATATCCAAATTGATGGCACGGCTGCATTCGTGACCGTTAAAGAAGAAGGTTTCTGGGGCGTCTATTCATTCACTGATTTCTTCAGCCTTTCAATTCTTGAAGGACGTTGGCAGATCACTAACAAGACATTTGCAAATACCGGCGTAGCAAGCGCATAGTTTTAATTCGATATTAGAGAAAAGAAAGAGATTAGAAATGTCACCAATTGAAGTAATGAAAGCAATGGCTGTTGCGTACAACGCACATGATTTAGATGCCATGATGGATCTAGTAACAGATAACTGCATCATGCAGAAGGATCGCGGCGAAGTTTTGGTTGCAGGGAAGGCGTCACTTCGTGAGTTTTATGCAAACGGGATGAAGGGCAGTCCAAATCTTCAACTCGAACTCAAGGAGCATTTCTCTGCCGGTACGGCACTTTTGGTCCGTGAGATTGCAACGGGTTTTGTAATCGATGGGAAAGAGACTGATTTTGAGTCCTCATGGGGATATCAAATAGTGGATGGAAAAATTGCATTAATGCACTATTTCTCTACAGATTTTAAGAATCCAGGCGACGTTTTCTAGGCAGTAGGTGTTGGATGCCCCATGGTATCTGCCACACTACGCGCATGAAAAATTTGAGTGCTAGCACTTCCGTGAGGCGTTTTTTAGCTGGCCTTTTATTTCTCCTGACCTTTTCAGGCAATTCTGTAAGTAGCTCTTATGCCGATGGCCTGTTAGCCCCATCTTTTCCAACCATCCCCGTAAGAATCATTGCCGATAACGACTTTGACATCATGCTGGGCAATGGTTCTGGACCGACAAGTGTTGTTTATGAAAACTTGGCTGGTTGGGGAGAACAAATTGCAGCAGCGGGGACAGTGGATGTAATCCCAGGAATTGGTGACACTTATATTTATGTTTTAGCTATTGGCGGAGGAACGGTCGATGACTGGGGCGGTGAGATAAATGGTCAAGACGTTACTAGTTATCCTGGTGCAGAAGTTGCCATCAATCCAAGCCAGGCGACTCATCAGGTTAATTATTATTATATTGGTCTCAACGACACTGGTCAGCCGTGCCTAGATCCCACGGACGAAAACTACGATCCTTCCTGCAATCCTGACTTTGGGCAACGTGATCCAAACCCAAAATTGGAAAGTGCTTGGGTAGATCAGTACCTAAATTTTAATTCTCAAATCTTTCCTTCTCATGATTCTGACTTAAACCCAGGCACTGACCCGAATTTGATTGCAAATGTGCAATCAGGGCTTGTTGGTGCAGGCTGGACCACCGCTGTTGTACCGGGTAATTACATAGATGATGAGCTGCCATTGAGCAACATACCTCGTCCACTTACATATCAATGGGGAGACTGTAAAGCTTGCGATGCTTCTACGAGTTCTTCTAGAGCATGGGAACTTCCTGTGGGCACTTCTGCATTGTTTCGTTACCCAATAAGTTCGCTCTATGGTGGCAACGCCGCAACCACCTCTGCGCCAATCATTGCAGGCGATAGTCAAGTAACTCTCAATTGGAACGCACCATCTGGTGGAGAGGTACCAGCTGGATATGTAGTTCAATACAAAGAAGAAAGCCAGGATGATTCATTTTATGTTAATTCTCTGCCTGTGGCTGGCCTCTCAGCCACAATTAGTGGACTTACAAATGGAATAAAATATGTATTCAGAGTTGTTGCCACAGATTCACTTGATCCAGGTGGAAACGTCGGACCGCCATCAATCACTAAATCGATTATGCCGCAAGATTTACCACGAGGACCTGCCGTTGATTTTCCAACAATAGATTCAATTGTTTTTGGTGATAACACGAACAGAGCAGGAACATATGTAAACGGCGAGTACACATGGGGGCGCCGAACTGTCCATTTTATTTTCGACAATTCAATTGGGTTAGCGAATAATTACGGTATTGAATACTCAGTAAGTCAGGACACAACTTCTGGCCTGGATATTTGGGTCAATCCACTTGATCCAGGAGTGAATTCTGCACTGACTTGCGCACCCGCACTAAATGCGTCAGTTTCGACAACTTATGACTGTTTTATCAACGGTGAGAATTTACCCGCGGAAGTTCTCTGGACCAAACTTAGATATAACAATGGATATCCATCTACTGGACCTTATTACTTGGCTGGAGTGAAATCAGAAGAAACCCTCTTTGACAATACAGTTGACTATCAATTTCCTAGAAATGATGATCGATCTCACGAAGGTGATATAGATTTATCTAACCTTCAAGTTTTTCCTGGCAATGACAGTATCTATCTGACTTGGACCGCGCCAAGAATTACGCAACGCAATCCGTTTAAAAATGCGTTTTATATTTATTCACTTGATGGCGGGGTAAATTGGAATACGACGAGTACTAAGCCGATCACCCAAGCAACAAATGATTCATGGCTCATTTCAGACGGGGTGGCTAACGGAGCCTCCAATAACCTCAAACTCGCGTATTACGTACCAGGGGTAAGTCCATTCATAAGTGGTCCTGGCCCCTGGAATTGGGCTCACTTCGATTCAAATCTGACAGATTTTAGATCCGTAAACGATAACCCTGTTGTTGCTGCCGCCCCCGGGCCTTTGACGGTTTCTGCAACTCCAACTCCAGATATGGCAGTCACAAGTTCTCCTTCAGGAGGAGCCGGTAGTTACCTGTTGCGTTTTCCAGCTGCAAATCCTTCCGGTGGAGTACAAACCGCAACCATTACTTTTACTAATTCCGGTAGCGATATTTACTTAACTGGTCTATCTCCTAATTTTGGAAATGGGCTTTCTCTCGATTCAGAAGTTGATAATTCAAATCCAGGTTCATGCTCAAGGCTGTACTCAAATTATCAAGATGCAGTTTCTAATAACTCATCAGGAGTTTTCAGTAATGCTTTGCTTTCAGGCGGTACCTCATGCACGCTAACTCTTAATTGGAACGATGACGAATTTCAATACTTAAGTGGCCTAGACATACTTAGTGTGATGTCTGTCGGCGCCTACAACGGTGGAAGTGGCACCACAAATATTGATATTAGTTCAATCCCGGCACCACCAAGTCTTTCTCCATCAACATTAAGTGAACTTGCAACGGTGGGAACTCCGATTACAGGCTTCACACCTACTAATTCTGGTGGGCCAGTAGTGACTTACTCGATTTACCCGACTCCAGATAACGGAATTAGTTTCGATGCAACTACGGGAACTATTTCAGGAACACCTTTAGCTGCGGCTGAGCAAACCTCCTACACAGTCACGGCCGAAAATTTTGATGCTGACGGCAACTCGCAAACCTCAACTGCGGTTTTCTATTTGCAGGTTCTGCCAGGGCCACCACCAGCCCCAATAATCACATCAAGTATTTTTGTAGATGATGATATTTGGGTTTACATTGACAGCACACCGCTTGAGGCCGACCCATCACTGGATGTGGATTTCTCGATTAATGGTGGGAACACTCTTGTTGGACATAGCAACGGCGGATTTACCTGCGTACAAGTAGGCGAACACGTAAGGGGCTGTCATTGGGGTTATATAGATGGGGGAGTATTCGACGGTAATTTCCCATATAACCTGAATTTACGATTTACTCGCGTTGTTGCAAGTCAAGATCCAGCTGACTTCAGTGCGCCTTCAGAGACAATTTCCTTTACACCGCAAGCTGCCAGCCCATTTGATTTCTTTGCTACGAATGTATCAGTCACTCCAGGCAATGGTTCAGCGCGCGTTACCTTCACTCCACCACCAATTGCTAATTCTTTATTGACCAGAAATGTTTACTACGCCTATTCAGTAGATGGTGGCGCTACTTGGGATACAGATACAGCGCACCTTCCACTTGTCACATCAGATGCGCAGACCACGATGACTATTTCAGGATTAACCAATGGGCAGGAATATGGACTTCAACTTGGGTTGTTCGTGCCGGGTAGCAGTGTTCTATTTGGTCAGACTATTGACTGCGAATGTAATCCTTTATATTTACTAGTTAATGAAGAAGGAGCGCCAACGCCAATTGCATTCACACCTGCGCGGCCTCCTGTGCCTGCCCCAGTAATCTCCTCAAGCATCTTCACAGGAAATGATGTCTTTCTATTTGTTGACCGAACTCCTTTAGAAGCCAATCCGGATCTGTACATCGATTTCTCACTGGATGGCGGGCAAACCCTGATTGGTGGCATTTCTGCAGGCTTAGAGTGTCCTCAAATAGCGGACCATCTGAATAGTTGCCATTGGGCAGCTATGTCTGGTGAAAGTTTTACAGGTGTTTATCCTTATAGCTTTACTTTGCACTTTACCTATGTAAGGGGCAGCAATGTTCCAGCTGATTTTGGCCCTCCATCACAAGTGATTTTGTTTACTCCAACCAACCCTTCGAGCCCCACTGGTCTTTCCGCTTCTAACGTTTCAATCGTTCCAGGTGATCGATCTGCAGTGGTGACATTTACACCCCCTGCTCTAGCCAACTCTGCGCTTACACAAAATGCTTACTATGCATACTCGGTTGATGGCGGATCAACGTGGCAAGCGTTGGATCCTGTGAGCATGACACCAGTCAGCGATGAAGCTCAAACCACCATAACAATCTCTAATTTACTTGGAGGTCGCACCTACGAATTACAACTAGCTCTCTTCGTTCCTGGCGCAAGTGGATTGTTTTATAATGAACTTGACTGTGAGTGCTACCCGCTTTATTTGTTGGTCAATGAAAATAATGAAGCAACACCAGTTCCATTTACGCTAGCCCCATCACCAACACCACCGGCTCCGGTAATTACTTCGACGCTAACCGAACGTGACACCATTTATATCTTCTTTGATAGCTCGGTATTGGATTCTAATCCTGCGCTGTCGATTGCCTTTTCTCTTGATGGTGGATCCACACTATTTACAGGTGGAGAGACTGGAAACTTCGAATGTTTGCGCTACGGTGAAAGCTTAATCGGTTGTGTATCATCTAACTTTTGGCAAAGAAATGGCCAGCAGCAAAATATAACTTTGCATTACACCTATCTTCAGGGAAGTTCCAACCCAGTAGATTTTGGCCCAGCTTCAGAAGTTATTTCATTCACACCACGAAATATCCGCTGGTATCCGAATTCTGTATCGACCCAAGCAACAGTTGTAAATGGTGTTAATTCTGCGGTTGTAACTTTTAATACGCCGCCGATTTTTAGGAGTACTCCCGCCGAGAATGCCTTCTATGTCTATTCACTCGACGGTGGCACGACTTGGGATACAACTACTGCGCACATGACTCCGGTTACTTCAGAGACATTTACAAGCATTACTGTTCCTGACCTAGTAGTTGGAACGCAGTATTGGTTCCAAGTAGGAATTTACATTCCTGGAAGTACTAGCCTGTTTACATATGGGCTCGATCCACGAGCCAGTCGTAGATATATTGCATTTGAAGATGAAGACGATCCATATCCGAAGTCGATTCTTCTCACCGCTCCTCAAACCTCATCCCCACTTTCTATTTCCGGTCCAAACTCGATCACTGGAACTGCAGAGTCATCAATTGGCGCTTTCAATCTGACCCTATCTGGCAATGGTGCAGAAAATGCAACAGTGAGAGTTACATCTGGATTACTTCCTGCAGGTCTTGAATTGAGTTCTCAAGGTCGAATAAGTGGAACGCCAACTTCTACTGCAAATAGAAGCGTCACATTCACTGCTACAAATCTTGCGGGTGAGACTGCAACTGTTGTTGTTAGATTTGAATTTGGTGCAGCTCCATCATCTGCAATACCGACTCCGACTCCGACACCTTCACCGACCCCAACAGTGAAGCCAACTCCGACACCATCACCGACGCCAACAGTGGAGCCGACACCGACACCAACCCCGACTCCAAAGCCGTCAGCAACTCCTACTCCAACACCTCAACCAGAAGCGACGATAAAGAAGTTCGGAACTGCCTACTTTGATATCAATAGTTCAACATTGAATACCGTCGCAAAAGCAAAAGTTCGCGCGCTTGCTGCTCAGATAGCGTCGTCATCTGCAAAGCAGGTTTTCATCTACGGGTTCGCAGATCTTCAACCCGGAGTTGATAACTTGTTGCTATCCCAAAATCGCGCATTAGCTGTCTCTAATTTCATCAGGCCAATGCTGAAGGGGAAGCAGATTGTGGTTGATTGGTTTGCTTCAAAGCGTCCTGCAGTAAAGGGCAAGACAGAGGCTGCTTATTCAAAGAACCGCCGTACTGAAATCTGGGTTAAGTAGCGCCTAGTCACGCTGGTTTTATAGGGGAATCACCCCTTAGACTTGTCCGGACATAACTTGTAGGGCTGATTTGAGCGTACCAATTATCACCCTAGGTGATAAACCCACTTTTCATGGAGAGATGAAAATAAATGAAACTTAAGATCGCTAAAAACCTCGTAGCCGTTTTACTCCTTTCCCTCATCTCCTCCATCCCTGTTACCGCACCTGCTAGTGCAGCCTTCAATGCTGCAATTCCAGTACCAACTGTTAATTTCGTTTATAACCTGGCTGCCGGAATCCAACTTGATATCGCTGAAGGCAACTTACTCAACACGGTCGATACCCCGACTGGCTATTACATAGGTTATTCACTTGATGGTGGCACTACCTGGTTCAACCAACAAGAGACGACTTCAGCTCAATTGAATATCTCATTTTTTGAAACGACCGGCAATCTTTTCTTCAACAATGTCGCTAGCGGAGATCATGATATAACAATCAGATTTGAAACTATTGATGGTGAGACAGGAACAAGTACAACTCCAATTCACTTTACTGTGCTGCCTACGCCAAGCATTGTTTCCTACTTTTCAACCGGAAATGGAATTATTGCATCAATCGCCAATGGCGGCCTACTTAATTCAGTAGATACCCCGACTGGCTATTACATCGACTATTCTCTGGATGGCGGAAGTACTTGGGTCAATCATTCAGACCAGCAAGCTCCAGGAACGCAAGCTCCAGGAACAGTTGGCTTTGGCGTCGATTCGCTCAATGGTTTTGGCATCATTCAAATGACAGATGTGCCGAATAATCCAAACATGATGGGGCTCGTAAGTATTACATTCCGGTATGAAAATATCGACGGTGACGTTGGTCCAAGCAGCGCACCTTTTCTTTTTTTCCCTCAAACACCTCCATATGGTTTGGAAGATTTCTTACTTTCAGAATTCCATATATATCCTGATGATCAAAGCATCCAGGTTAGCTTTAATACGCCGAGAGGCTTGATCTCAACCCCAAATTTTATGCCAGGGTTCGCTTATCAGAATTATTCAAATGTCTCTTATATCTATACATTGGACAACGGGCAGACTTGGTCAAACAATTACGATTCACCTGTTTTTATACCTGTTAATGCAGTCAATTCCACACAGACATTTACAATTGGCAATCTTCAGAACCTAACTTCATATGATGTAGGCCTTTCGATTTACGTACCCGGATTTGGGCCTCTTGCTACCCAAGATGGCCTCGGCAGTGCTCCTCTGATTTTAAGTGAGACAGCTACCGTGACTCCAGACCTACCTATCAATATTTCTCCAGTCATTAACTCAATAAGGACGGGAAATGGTTATTTAGAAGTTGATGTGATTAATCCGCAATCTGCCACTACATTTGATTTTTCAATAAATGGCGGACTTACGTGGACAACAATCTCTCCTGCTCATCCATGGTTACCGCTTACAATCTTTGGTTTGACTAATGGAGTGGAATATCAAGTGAAGGTAAGAGCTAGATATTCGTCCGGAACCAGCGTTGAATCTAATCAAGTTGCTGCAACCCCGGGGTCACTGACCCAGATTGTACTTCTACAAGATGGTAGCGAAAATGGATTTTTACAAAGTGCCTTTGCGGAAGTTGGTATTAGAGACAATGGTGCATTTGGAAGCTCGGTTGCTCCAGAAGGATTTCATCCAAATTCAGAGATACAAGGGTGTCTAGGATTTAGAGTGGATAGACAAAAGAATGGTTTTGCAAACACCGTCGGTGCAGGTGCGCCATTTGCAAATATTGATGATGGCGATTTCTTCTGCCCAGGAAACCCATATGAAGGCTGGGCGATCGAGTATTCAAATTCAGGTTTAAGCCCATTAAGAAACTCGAACGATGGAACTTCCGTGACTAAGTCTGAACCCATGACTGTCGTAAGCACCGAAACAACACAGGGTGTCCGATGGTCTGGCGTGGATTCAAATCAAGATGTAGCAGTAACCCAAATCGCAAGACTTGATAACAATGGACAGTTACTCAAGGTGGACGTCACTTTAACTAATTTAGCTGACACTGCTCTTGAAAATTTCTATTATCAACGTAGCGTTGATCCTGATAATGCCACAGGTGCGAGCGATGGATCCGACAACCGAGATAGTGAAGGTGTCTATAACACTAGAAATAGCGTCCTGCGAGGCGGAATTGATGGTACCGGCGCTCAGGTTAAAGCAAGGTTTGATAGTGGCGCAGAAATCTACCTTGGATCAGATAACCCTAATGTCCGCGCTTCGATCTGTAGCCCTTGGCAAACGACTGGTTCGCGGATTTATGATGGCTTAGATACTTATGCAAATCCTTCGATTGAAAATAACATGTTCTTACTCAACGGTTGCACAAGAGAAGAAACTACGACCGTTTTAGATTTTGCAATCGCATTAGCCTGGTACTTCCCAACTATTGCTGCTGGTGAAAGTGTTACTTTGAGTTTTTCATACGCACTTACAGCCGAGAGTGCGGCGTTGCCAGTAGCAACTGCAACTAGCGCAACAGGTGTTGGCGCTACAAGCACCGCAACTCTTAACGGTGTAGTAAATGCCAGTGGTGCTCTGACGGCGGTCAACTTCGAGTACGGTACATCAGCTGATTTATCTGGATCAACGACGATTGTTTCAGCGGATCAAAGCCCAATAGATGGCTTTACAAATGTTCCTGTCTCTAAATCGCTAACTGATCTCGTACGTGGCACTAGGTACTATTACCGTGTTATAGCTACAAATGCCACGGGAACAGT
>WLNN01000042.1 GCA_009699765.1 Actinomycetota bacterium | reverse complement strand
CTTCTGTGCAACTTCGTACTTGTACTTTCCGAAGTCCATGATCTTGCATACGGGTGGATTTGCTTCAGCTGCAATCTCTACGAGATCTAGTCCGATTTCATCCGCCATCGCCAATGCAGCTTCGATATCTACTACGCCTACTTGCTGGCCTGTGTAATTAATTAGACGAACTTGTGGTGTGCGGATTCGATCATTGATGCGTGGGTCAGTGGTGATTTTTTCTCCTATGTTTGGTTTAACGTAAGTAACTACGACGGCTGAAAGAACAGGCGCACCAAACAAGAAAACCTCAATAGAGGCTTTACCTGACAAACCAATCAGCCGAAGCCGTAGAGGTGGGAGTGCGAACTCCTCTTGCAGCAGCCGAGGCTACTGGTCTGAGGCAAATCTTAGCCGAGGGTGCGGATTAGCCCAAATCGACCAGTGCGTTAGGTGACATCGCCGGGCAGAGCTCACCAGGAGCGATAGCGCCTTCAAAGTGCCACCATTCATTGGCATATACACGGCAGAGCCCAAAGCGCGAGCCATTATCTTCTAGCCATTTGGCACCTGTTGGATCACCAGGGTAATTCACGTCAATTGCTAAGCCATGTGGGTGGTGGGAGAAGTTAGGTGGAAGGACCCACTTTGCCGCTTCCGTCTCACTCCCCCTGATTTGAATTTCTCTTTCGAATAAATATTTTTGACGGGCATACGATCTAAATCCTGAGGTAATGTAGAGATGAACTCCATCACTGAGCGCCGCAGCTTTTGCCGCATCGAATCGATTCTGTAATAGCGGATGTATCTCTTTAATTTCGCCAGAGGCAGTTGCGCTCTCGACCAATGCGCTGCTTCCCAAAGGGATTAGTCCATCAGGGCAGAGATTCTCAGTGGTCACTCGTAAAGAGGTATCAGAACTACTAAAGCATGTGAGTACTCTTACGGGCTTTGTTTCAATTGGAAAATACTCGAGCGAAATTCTTTCACGCGATGTGATGAATACAGCAAAGAAAGCAACGAGCAGGATTAATGCTGTTGCAACGAGATATCTCTTAACCGCCCATTGCATGAAAACCACCATCAACATGGATGATTTCAGCGGTGGTCTTTGGGAACCAATCACTTAAAAGTGCAACTGTGGCTTGTGCAGCCGGAACTGGATCGGTTACATCCCATGTTAGAGGACTGCGCTCATCCCAAAGCTCTTTAAAACGTGCAAAGTCAGGAATTGATTTTGCCGCGACTGTGCTAATTGGTCCAGCTGCAACAAGATTGACGCGGATATTTTCTGGTCCAAGATATCTTGCCAGGTAACGGCTAGTGGATTCGAGAGCAGCTTTTGCAATTCCCATCCAGTCATAAAGTGGCCAAGCGACCTGGGCATCAAAATCAAGCCCAACTACAGAACCGCCTTTAGCCATCATTGGGCGGCACGCCATTGTTAGCGACTTTAATGAGTATGCAGAAATTTGAACTGCGGTAGCAACGTCTGGCCATTCTGTGTTGAGAAAATTTCCGCCGAGTGCGCCTTCTGGTGCAAATCCAATTGAATGTACAACGCCATCAAGATGTGGAAGATATTTTCTAACTTCATCTGCAAGGCGATCAAGATGTTCTTGATTTGAGACATCTAGTTCGATGATTGGTGGCATTTGAGGCAAGCGACCAGCAATGCGAGTTGTGAGACTTAGCCCACGGCCGAAACCGGTGAGAACAACATTTGCGCCTTGCTCTTGTGCAATCTTTGCAATATGAAAGGCGATTGATCCATCTGTAAGAACTCCAGTGACCAGAATATTTTTACCTTCAAGGATTCCCATAATTAATGTCCCATTCCTAATCCGCCATCAACTGGAATTATTGCACCAGTGATGTAGCTTGCCTGTGGTGAAGCGATAAATGTTACGACATCTGCAATTTCATCAGCGGTACAGAAACGTCCGAGAGGAACTTGACCCTGGATATCTGAACGTCTCTTCTCATCAAGATCTGCAGTCATATCCGTTTCAACAAAACCAGGAGCAATGACATTTGCAGTAATCCCTCTACTGCCTAGTTCTCTTGCGAAAGATCTTGCCATACCCACTAAGCCCGACTTGGAAGCAGAGTAATTAACTTGACCGGCCGCACCAACACTTCCAACGACAGAACCAATAAATACCAGTCGCCCGCGCTTGAGTTTGAGGAGACCTTTAACTGCCCGCTTTGATACTCGAAATGCTCCTGTGAGATTTGCATTGATAACGCTTTCGAAGTCTTCATCGCTCATACGCATCACTAAAGTGTCTTTCGTGATTCCGGCATTTGCCACGATAATCTCTGGCTGACCTATTTCACTTTCAATTTTGTTGAAAGCTGCATCGACGGATTCTGATGAGGTGACATCCATCTGGACTGCATCGAAACCCTCTGGTGGGGTTCCGCTTCGATAGGTTATTACGACCCGGTGGCCCGCAGCTTGGAGGTTCTTAGCAATGGCTAAGCCGATTCCTCGGTTTCCGCCTGTTACGAGTGCGATGGAAGAAGATTCGCTCATGAGAGGTAACTTACTCGTTACTTCTGCGTAAGTACGATTTTGAAGGTGCCTTTAGCGCTTGTGCCTCCTACTCTTTACCCATGAGACCCTCTAAAAAAGCAGAAAATGGCGGTAATGAGAGTTTCGATATCACCTCGGCTCCCAAGAGTTTAAAGAACGATCTCGCAAGCCGACAGAGACGATATTTAATATCAATGATCATCAGAACGGTCTGCTTCTTGCTCACTGTTGCGTTGCCAAGTCCTTATCGCTGGTTTGCACTCGCTGGTGCGATGTTTCTTCCATATATTGCAGTTGTAATTGCCAATGCTGGGCGCGAAACCGTATTACCTGGAACTAACATCTTAAGTAAGAGGCCTCGAGGAATTGAATAAGAAAATTGAATAGGAAAGAAGACTTTGCCGTTCTCAAAAGTCTCATCGCACTTCTGCTAATCGCAGGTTGTCTCTGGGCCTGCCAATGGCAATTTCATCGCGGAACGGCTCGCCATGATAGGAATGCACAAATCATTTCTCATATGGATCTTCCGGTTCTTCCATTGGTAGAGGTTTTAAACCCCGAAATTCACGAGTGGCAGCGGGTCAGCGTCACCGGAGAATTTGATGAGCAACGACAAATACTTCTTCGCAATAGATACTCAGAAGGCAAGTACGGATTTGAAGTACTGACTGCGTTCAAGAGTAAGTCGCAACTTGAGTTTTGGGTTGATCGCGGATGGGTGCAAGCTGGTGCAACAGCTACTGAGCAACCAAAACTTCCCCCAACTCCGGTCGGAACGGTCACAATTGTTGGACGTCTCAGACTCGATACATCCCTACCACAAGGAAATTTCTTTGCTATACCGTCCGGGCATAAAGGCGGACTTATATCTGAGGCAAATGCGCAATCATCCAACCAAGCGAGTGGAATTGATTCACGTTTCTACTTGGATCTGCTGAAGGGCAATCGCCCAGAACTAATACCTGATGTTCAAGCTCAAGTCCCGGAACTAACTGATGGACCTCACTTTGCATATGCGCTTCAGTGGCTGATCTTCGCTGGATTAATTGTTTATGGAAGATTCTTAATTCGCCGTGAGGTCTTGACGCGAGAAGAGTTCTGAATACAAACCGGAATTACTCATGAGCTCTTGGTGCTTTCCTCGTTCCACAATTTCGCCTTCAACCATCACCAAAATTTGATCTGCATCCATGACAGTACTAAGTCGATGGGCAATCACTAATGAAGTACGTCCCACAAGTGCAATTTTGAGCGCCTCTTGTACTAACTCTTCGTTTTCAGAATCCAAGTGAGCGGTAGCTTCGTCAAGAATTACAATCGCAGGTGCTTTCAATAACATGCGCGCAATGGCAAGGCGTTGCTTCTCGCCACCTGAAAGTCTGTGACCACGCTCCCCTACCATCGTGTCTAATCCGTTAGGTAAAGAATTGATCAAGTTCCAGATCTGCGCAGCTTTACAAGCTTCAATCAGCTCTTCATCGGTTGCATCAGATTTTGCATAGCGAAGATTTTCGGCAATAGATTCATGGAAAAGGTGTGGGTCTTGGGCAACGACACCAATTTGATCACGTAATGATTGCAAGGTGAAATCTCGAATATCTCTCCCATTGATTAAAATCTCTCCACCGGTTACGTCATAGAGTCGCGGTAGGAGCGCCGAGAGGGTTGTCTTTCCGGCACCAGAAGGACCAACTACAGCTGTAAGAGTTCCCGCCTTTGCAGTAAATGAGATTCCTTTAAGAATTTCGCCACTTTGTACGAGTTCAGGCTTCGCCACAGACTCAAGTGATGCCAAGGAAATTTCATTCGCTTTTGGATAGGCAAAGCGGACATCACGAACTTCAATCTCAGCCGATCCAGACTTTAAGGTGATCGCGTTGCTGCGTTCTTGCACCATGGGTGCCAAGTCAAGAACTTCAAAAATTCGTTCGAATGAAACAAGTGAAGTCATAATGTCGACGCGAACATTTGAGAGTCCGGTTAATGGTCCATAGAGGCGGGCCAGGAGTGCAGTGATAGCGAGCAACGTTCCAACTGATATTGATCCATTAAGTGCTAGATGACCACCAAATCCATATGCAAAAGCGGTAGCAACCGCTGCAACACTGGTGAGGGAGATAAAGAAAAGCCTATTTAACATCGCCATTTGGATGCCGATATCAGCGACTTTACGGGCTCTTGTAGAAAAAGTCTTTGACTCGACTTCTGGCTTTCCGTATAGCGATACCAGCATCGCACCTGAAACATTGAAACGCTCGTTCATGGTGCTAGACATTTTTGCATTGAGATCAAAGGACTCACGCGTGAGGGACTGGATCTTTCTTCCCACCCACTTTGTTGGATAGATAAATAGCGGTAGCAAGACAAGTGAGATTAGAGTGATTTGCCATGAAAGGAAGAGCATTGTTCCAACAACTAGAATCAGGCTAATTACATTGCTAACAACACCTGAGAGCGTAGAAGTAAATGCTTGTTGGGCTCCCATTACATCTGAGTTTAGGCGAGAAATTAACGCTCCAGTTTGAGTACGGGTAAAAAACGCCACTGATTGCCTCTGTACGTGAGCAAAGACCTGGCTGCGAAGGTCAAAGATAAGTCCTTCACCGACTCGAACCGAGAACCATCTTCCTGCAATGTTAAATACCGCATCAGCAATTGCGAGGGCACCCACCAAGATTGCAAGCTCAGTTATTAATGCACCATTTTTGGGGATGACTCCATCATCGATTAATTTTCTGAGCAGAAGTGGCGTACTGACTATCAAAATTGCATCAATGACAACAGTGACAAGAAAGAAGATGATATGACTGGTGTATGGCTTAGCGTAGGTAAAGATACGACTGAGCGTGCCTGGTTTTAGTTTTTGATCTTTAACTGATGGGTCGGCGGTCATTGACCGCATCGCCATCCAAACTGCGTATTGGCTCATGAAAACCTTAGACTGTAAAACCTAGAGCGCGTAACTGCTCCCGCCCATCATCAGAAATCTTATCTGGCCCCCATGGTGGCATCCAGACCCAATTGATTCTGACATCGTCGACTAGAGGAGCTAAAGCGGCGCGCGTCTGATCCTCAATCACATCTTGTAGCGGGCACGCTGCCGATGTGAGAGTCATGTTAAGCACGGCAATATTATTTTCGTCGACCATCGCATCGTAAATCAAACCAAGATCAACAACATTAATTCCAAGCTCGGGATCAACAACATCCTTCATCGCCTCAGTTACATCATCTACATTTGCGGTCATATTCGTATCCTAGTTTGTTTTCTTGCTAAGCGCTTGTACGGACGCATCCTTAAATGCCATCCAGCCGAGTAAAGCGCATTTAATTCGTGCGGGATATTTGGAGACACCGGCGAGAGCGACTGCATCTTCAAGCACCGTTTCATCACCATCTTGAGAGCCCTTGCTCTGCATCAGTTGAAGGAAGCTCTCAGATATTACTGCCGCCTCTTCGAGTGATTTTCCTATTAGGAGGTCGCTCATGATCGATGTACTTGATTGCGAAATAGAACAACCTACGCCATCCCAATTGACTGAGAGAATTTTCTCGCCTTCGAGTTTTACGCCGAGTGTCACCTCATCACCACAACTTGGGTTGATGTGATGAACCTGTGCATCATTATCAGATTCGAGTTTCTTATTTTGAGGATTCTTATAGTGATCTAAAATCACTTCTTGATAGAGATTATCTAGCTGCATCATCAGCCAAAGTATTTCTTTGCGTCGAGAATTCCTGCAACCAAGGCATCGCAATCCTCGATAGTGTTGTAAAGATAAAGAGATGCACGTGTCGTGGCTGGTACTCCCATTTTTCGATTGAGTGGCCAAGCGCAGTGATGCCCGGTACGAACAGCAATACCTTGACTATCCAGGAACTGACCTAAATCGTGCGGGTGAATATCGCCAAAGGTGAATGAGATAGATCCACCTCGTGCTTCAATTGTCTTCGGTCCAACAATTTTCAAAGGTGCCAAATCTGCAAACTTATCAAGTAAGTACTGAGTTAGTTTTAACTCGTGAGCATGGATTGAATCCATGCCGATCTCTTGCAAATAATGAATTGCTGCAGCCAGGCCAGCGGCTTGTGCCATATTTGGGACACCGGCCTCAAATTTTCGTGGCGCAGGCGCCCAAGTTGCACCGGTCATCGTTACATTCTCAATCATCGATCCACCGGTAAGAAATGGTGGCAATGCTTCTAGCAGTTCAGCTCTACCCCAAAAGACGCCTATTCCAGTTGGCCCAACTGCTTTATGGCCAGAAAAAACTAGGAAATCTATATCGAGTTCCTTAACGTCTATCTTCATATGTGGAACAGATTGGCATGCGTCAAGAATTACTACCGCGCCAACTTGGTGGGCTCGATTGATGATTTCTTTAAGCGGATTAATAGTTCCAAGCACATTTGATTGGTGAGTTAGTGAGACGACCTTAGTATTTTCGGTGATTATCGATTCAATATTGGAAAGATCAAGACGACCATCTTGATTTACTTCAAACCAAGAGAGCGCCGCACCTGTCCGTGCTGCAAGTTGCTGCCATGGAATAAGGTTTGCGTGATGCTCCATCTCCGTGACAACAATTCCATCTCCTGGAGAAAGGTGGAATCTATTGCCTAGTGGAGCATTGCCCATCGCATAGGCGATGAGGTTGAGAGATTCCGTTGCACTTTTGGTAAATACGACTTCATCTCTATCGGCACCTATAAATTCGGCAACAATATCTCGCGCGCCTTCATAAATATCAGTAGCTTCCTCAGCTAGTTGATGAGCACCTCTATGTACCGCAGCATTATGAAGCCGATAGAAATCAACTTCCGCATCAATGACCTGCTGTGGTTTCTGACTTGTTGCACCTGAATCAAGGTAGACAAGGCGTTTTCCATCGCGAATCGTCCGACTAAATATCGGAAAATCTCTGCGAATTACTAGCGGGTCAAATGACATTGTTATGCGCTTACGTACTCCGCATAACCATTAGCTTCAAGTTTCTCGGCGAGTTCCGGTCCGCCCTGTTCTACAACTTTGCCGGCTGCAAAGACGTGAACGAAGTCTGGCTGAATGTAGCGAAGGATTCGTGTGTAGTGAGTAATGAGAAGTACGCCGAGGTTGTTCGCTTCTTTAGCTCTTACAACTCCTTCTGAAACTACGCGAAGCGCATCAACGTCGAGGCCCGAGTCGGTTTCATCAAGAATTGCAAACTTTGGACGTAAGAGTTCAAGTTGCATGATTTCATGACGCTTCTTCTCGCCGCCTGAAAATCCTTCATTAACATTGCGCTGCGCAAAAGATGGATCCATCTTGAGGCCTTCCATGGCGCTCTTTACTTCACCAACCCATTCGCGAAGTTTTGGAGCTTCACCACGCAACGCAGTCGCTGCAGTTCGCAAGAAGTTTGAAACTGACACTCCTGGAACTTCAACTGGATATTGCATTGCAAGGAAGAGTCCCGCCTTCGCGCGCTCATCAACTGTCATCTCAAGAACATCAACGCCATCAAGAGTGACTGTTCCGCCGGTAATTGTGTATTTTGGATGTCCAGCGATTGAGTATGCGAGTGTAGATTTACCAGAACCGTTAGGTCCCATGATTGCGTGAGTCTCGCCTGACTTAATTGTCAGATCTACACCCTTAAGAATTTCCTTGACGCCTTGCTCGGTATCTACGGTTACTTTCAAGCCACGAATTTCTAAAGTGCTCATTGCGGACTCCATTACTTCTCTATCGTGACGGAGTCTCCGTCAACGCGTACTGAATATTTCTTGACTGGCATTACTGCGGGAGGTGTTAGCGCCTCACCTGTGCGAAGATCGAATTCCGCGCCGTGAAGCCAGCATTCGATCTTAAAATCTGTGATGTCACCCTCTGCGAGAGATGCATCTGAGTGAGAACATGTATCGTCTATTGCAAAGACTTCATCTCCGATGCGAGCGACACAAATCGCCTCGCCATCTTTTTCGATGCGTACTGGCTTTCCAGGCAGGAGAGTTGAGAATGAGAGATCAGACATTACTTTCCAGCCCTCTCGAGTTCGTTATCGATTCGTGTCATGAGACGTTCTTGGATGACTTCGTTGTTAATCAAAGAAATGACTTCGTTGAAGAACCCTCGAACAACAAGTCGACGTGCATCCGACTCTTGGATTCCTCGAGACATCAAATAGAAGAGCTGCTCGTCATCGAAGCGACCTGTCGTAGATGCATGTCCGGCACCAACAATCTCACCAGTTTCGATCTCTAGATTGGGAACAGAATCTGCACGCGCTCCGTCAGTGAGAATCAAATTACGATTGAGTTCGTATGTATCGGTTCCTTCAGCAGCAGCGCGAATGTATACATCGCCGATCCAGACAGTGTGTGACTTATCCCCCGCTAGCGCGCCTTTATAATTTACATTTGATTTAGCATTTGGGACTGCGTGATCGACGTGCATACGGTGTTCAAAGAATTGTCCTTCAGTTGCAAAATAGACACCTTGCAAATCAACAGATGCACCAGGTCCAACGAATTCGACCTTGGGAAGAAGGCGAACAACATCTCCGCCTACGGTTACATGTATTGCTTTAAGAGATGCATCGCGATCGATAATTGCATTATGAGTTGCCGCATAAACTGATTTTGAATCCCACTCTTGAAGTGAGATAAATGTTAAATCCGAACCTGGAGACAGAATGATTTCAAGATCTTCGGCTAGAACTGAGTCGCCTGTATTTTCAAGGATTACGGTCGCTTTGGCATGTGTTCCTAAACGAATTTGAACACGAGACAGTTCAGCCGTTTGAATTCCACCTGAGATACGGTTAAGAAAAATTGGTTCCGTGACCACGACATCTTTGTCGATAGTCAGAATTGCACCTTCTGAGGTGTAGTTACGAATGCGATTAACAATTGAATCTTCGCTTGAAGAAACGGCAGTAATAGCACCTCGCGTGAATGTGACGCCCGGAGTTGCAGCACCATTGAGCGAAAGCGAATCTCTCGCCTCTGGCTTTGCACTTCCATCGTGAAGTCCAGCGAGACGCTTAAGCGGTGTAAATCGCCAAGCTTCTTCTCGACCAGTCGGGGTGTGGTTTTCTAAGAGATTACTTTGGAGCGTTGTCATCTAGCCAACAGCTCCTTCCATTTGAAGCTCAATCAAGCGATTGAGTTCTAGCGCGTACTCCATTGGGAGTTCGCGTGCGATTGGTTCGATAAATCCACGAACAATCATTGCCATAGCTTCATCTTCATTGAG
>WLNN01000041.1 GCA_009699765.1 Actinomycetota bacterium | reverse complement strand
GTTACGAGCTGAGTAAACAAGATTTACTGGAGCTTCATAACCTGGAACCAAACGACGATAAGAGTTCACTGTTGGGTTGGTGAATGCTAGAAGTGATGGTGCATGCTTCAAGAGTCCGCCGATATACCAGCGAGCCATGTCTGAAAGATCGCCATATGTACCAGCTTCGAAGAAGAGCGGCTTGCCATCCTTCCAAAGTGATTGGTGAACGTGCATACCTGAACCGTTATCTCCAAAGAGTGGCTTTGGCATAAATGTTGCGGTCTTGCCGCCTTCCCATGCAACGTTGCGGATGATGTACTTAAACTTCATCAACTCATCGCCTGCAGTAAGAATGTCAGTGAAGCGATAGTTAATCTCCATCTGACCGGCAGTACCAACTTCGTGGTGTGAGCGCTCAACGAGCAGACCTGCACGACCAAGCTCCATCACCATTTCATCGCGAAGATCTGCATATTGATCTGTTGGGGAAACTGGGAAGTATCCGCCCTTGATACGTGTGCGGTATCCGCGGTTAGGTGTTCCATCAGGATCTGCGACGATGCCTGTGTTCCAAGCGCCTTCGTAAGAATCGATGTGATGGTAAGCCTCGTTGATGCCTGTCTTAAAGCGAACAGCATCGAATACGTAGAACTCTGCTTCTGGAGCAAAGAATGCTTGATCCGCAATTCCTGTTGATTTCAAATAATCAACAGCCTTCTTCACAACGCCACGTGGATCACGTGAATAAGGTGTGTCATCTGTTGGATTATGAACAGAGAAAATAATTACGAGTGTCTTCTCAAGACGGAACGGATCAATGTAAGCAGATGACGGAACTGGAAGCAGCTTCATATCTGACTCGTGAATTGATTGGAAACCGCGGATTGAAGAACCGTCGAACATCAAACCATCTGTGAAGACTGCTTCATCAAATGATTCAACAGGAACGTTGAAGTGGTGCTGAATACCAGGAAGGTCTGTAAAGCGAACATCAATTAATTTGACGTCTTCCTTCTTGATATAAGCAAAAATTTCGCTTGAATTCTTAAACATATGTATGACTCCCAATAAGTCTCATAGTCGCCTCATAGTCGCCTAAAGGTGGCATTGACTAAGTCGAAAGGACTCGACTTTGAGCCTTTCTATGGTGCAGAGCCTATGGTCTCGAGGGTTACATCCGCTATTTCTCGTGTTACGTCTATGTTACAAATCGCCCGTTCTGGTTGCCTTGGATAGGCTTGAGCCATGTATCCACGCATAAGTCAGGGTCGACGTGTTCTAGGAATCACAATCGACTGGCTAGCTGCCTACGCAATAACTGTTGGCTTTTTCGCAGGCGGTGGCACTTTCTTAGAGCGCAGCCGAGGCGTTGGAGCGACCGTGCTAATTGTCATGGCGATCGAATACGCCTTGTTAGTCACTTTTGGTGGAGCTTCATTTGGTCACAGGATCGTTGGCTTGAAGGTAGTTCGATTTAGTGATGGTGGAGCAGCGACAATTCTTCAGGCACTTATTAGAACAGCCCTCATGCTTGTAATCGTCACAGCAATAACCTTTGATGAAAACGGCCGAGGGATTAATGAGCGCTTATCAAATACTGTTCTGATTAAGGCTTAGCGAATCTTTACGCCCTTAGGCATTGGACCCTTTGGTACAGGAAGCGACATTCCACCAACAGCCTTAAGACGCATCCGAAGTTCGCGCATCTGATGTGCAGATAATTTCTTAGGAAGCTTTTGAACATGCTTTTGAAGTTTCTTAAGTGGAACTTGTCCTTCACCGTCTCCTACAATAACTTCTGTAATTGGCGCACCAGGTGCGTATCGTTCTGACTTCTTACGTTCATCTTGCAACATTTGACGAACAGCAAATCCACCTTCTCCGGTAAGGACGATGCCACCGCGGCCAATGCTTCGATGGACCATATCTTGATTGCGATTTACTGCAACAGCAGGAGTTGTGGTCCATCCCTTGCGAATTGCCATCAGAACAGATGCGCCTGCACCCATCTGCCCTTCAATTGATGCATACGCCGCTGAACCAGCGACGCGAGTAAAGACTAGGAGGGCTACTAACAAAGCCGCAGGAAGGCCAATAAATCCAGCATAGATCGGATGTCCCAAAACCGCACCGGTTGCAACAGCTGCACCGAAAATTCCGATGATGATTACTGCAAGAGTGATACCAATCCAAGGTTTAACTGTTTTGGTGACTGCATATGCATCACGTATCTCTTTAAAACGCGGGGACTTAACTTTCTTTTCTTTATTCTTAGCCATGGCGTCAGTTTAGGGGAGCGGGAGCGGTACCACCAAGGCGAACTGGTGCCCAACGCTGACCTTCATGTGAATCAGGATACTTTTCTTGCATGCCATGGAGCATTTTCACCATTGTTTCGCGCAGGAGAGCCTCACCTGCTTCTACATCTCCACCCTTTGGAAATGAAATCGGTTCTCCAAAAGTAACTGATATTGGAACTCGCTTGCGTCGGAGATCTCGTTTTACTTTCTTAGTCCAGATGCGCTGAGAACCCCAGATAATTGTTGGGATGACCGGCACATCGGCGCCTTGAGCTAGTCGAACAACGCCTGTTTTCAATTCCTTTATCTCAAATGAAACTGAGATTGTGCCTTCTGGAAAGATGCCGATTATTTCGCCATCACGAAGTGCTCGAAGTGCGGCTACAAAAGAAGCAGAACCATTTGAGCGATCTACATTGATGTGGTGCATTCCGCGCATCAAGGGGCCAGCTAATTTGTTATCGAAAATCTCTTTCTTTGCCATAAAACGCACATAACGCTTCATTGGCAGAGCGGCCGTTCCAGCTAAAGCAAAATCCAAATAGCTAATGTGATTGATTGCAAGAATTGCGCCACCCTTAGTTCGGGTTGGAAGATTCTCAACGCCCTTAAAATCAAGTTTTAATCCTAAATATTTCCAAAACGAAGTAAGGACGAGAATAACCGGGGGATAGACAAGATCAGCCATTAGCGCGTTTCTCTTGTGCTTGCTTATAGAGACGACCTGCGCGATATGAAGAACGAACTAGCGGGCCACTCATGACTCCACTAAAACCAATCTCTTCCGCTTTCTTGGCTAAATCAACGAATTCTTCAGGCTTCACCCAACGCTCGACCGGATGGTGTTTATTTGTTGGACGTAGATACTGTGTAATTGTGATGAGGTCACAACCTGCTGAGTGCAAATCCTCCAATGCTTGGATAATCTCGCTGATTTCTTCACCCATACCTAAGATCAAATTCGACTTAGTAATTAGTCCATAAGCACGGGCTTGTGAAATAACATCGAGTGAGCGTTCGTATGTAAATGCTGGGCGGATGCGCTTGAAGATACGTGGAACGGTTTCAACATTGTGCGCAAAAACTTCAGGACGTGTTTCAAAGACTAGGTTGAGGAGCTCAGGTTTTCCACTGAAATCTGGTGCAAGCATCTCAACGCCAGTACCAGGATTGAGTTCGTGAACTTTGCGGATTGTCTCTGCATAGAGCCATGCGCCTTCATCCTCAAGGTCATCGCGAGTAACACCAGTGATGGTTGCGTACTTCAAACCCATTGCTTGAACAGATTCAGCAACGCGACGTGGCTCATCGCGATCAAGTGGATCTGGTTTTCCAGTGTCGATGTTGCAGAAGTCGCATCGTCGGGTGCAGCGTTCTCCGCCGATGAGGAAAGTTGCTTCCTTATCTTCCCAACATTCAAAAATATTTGGACAAGCAGCTTCTTGGCAAACCGTGTGGAGCGACTCTGACTTCACCAGAGCGCGAAGTCGTGTGTATTCAGGACCCATATTGGCACGAGTCTTAATCCACTCTGGCTTTCGCTCGATTGGAGTCTCAGCGTTTCGAGCTTCGATTCGAAGTAATTTACGTCCATCTGGTGCAATTGTCATGCGCTCACCTTTGTTAAAGCTTGATACATAAATTTTTCAACTACAGGGGTGACTTCTGCGACGTCGATCGGGCGATTAAGTTCTTGCGCAAGTGAGGTGACAGCAGCGTCAGAGATGCCGCACGGAATGATTTCTCCAAATGCGGAAAGATCAGGATTGACGTTGAGAGCGAAGCCATGCATTGAAGTTCCAGAGGCGACGCGAATACCTATTGCAGCGATTTTACGTTCTCCTCTATCATCAACAATCCAAACGCCTGAGCGACCAGCAACTCTGACTCCTAAAATTCCAAATTCCTTGCAGGCTTCAATTAGTCCAGATTCTATTTCTCGGACGAATCCAACTAGTTCGTGTGGGTTCTTAAGTCGGACAATCGGATAACCAACGAGTTGCCCAGGTCCATGCCAGGTGATTTTGCCACCTCGATCAACGTCGAGAACTCGTGTAGCGCCAATTGGACGTTCCTCGGCAAGAGTTCTTTTGCCGGCGGTATAAATCGATGGGTGCTCCAAGAGCATTAAGGTATTTGGACGTTCGCCGGATGCGACTTCGCCATGGATTTTGCGTTGGATGGCAAGCGCTTGTTCATATTCAACTAAGCCGCTTCGCTGGAGAGCTAGCGGCGATGAGTCGATAACGGGCATGGCCCAAGCCTAAAGGTAGACTCCCGCCCATGCTAATTAAGAATAAAAGGCCTATAGCGCTCTCAGTTGTCGTCATAATTTCCTGGTTCGTTATCACGGGCTTCTTCGGTCCCTTATTCGGAAAGCTTTCCAGCGTCCAAGAGAACAACAACTCCTCATTCTTGCCTAAGGGCGCTGAAGCCACTTTGGCAGCGGATGAAATTGCGAAGTTTTCCGCAGGGACATCTTTCACCTTTCCAACGCTTATTCTCTACGACGGTGCATCTACCCCTGAGGCACTTGCCGCGATAAATGCGCACCTGCCATCAATCGGAGAATTAACTCTTGGTGGAACGTCTGCCAAACTCGCCGATTATTTGCTTAAGGATCAACCAATCAGCGCCTTCCCATCTATTGACGGTAAGGCAATTTTGGTAAATGTCCCGTTAGACGGTGATTCGATTGCTAAGACTTTGCCGAATGAAAAGCCAGTTCTTCCAGCAATTGTCGAAGCACTTCGTGCAGATGTTAAACCAATTGCAGAAGCTCAAGGATTGACACCATACGTAACAGGTCCGGGTGGTTTGCTCGGCGATCTCTTTGGCGCATTTGGCACGTTAGATTCAAGTCTCTTACTTACAACATTGGGTGTTGTCGCAATTATTTTGATTGTTGTTTACAGATCCCCATTTTTATGGGTGATTCCACTCATGTCAGCTCTCTTTGCGCTATCAACTGCTGGCGGAATTGTTTATCTGTTAGCTAAAAACAACATCATTGATGTCGATGGACAGTCGCAAGGAATTCTCTCAGTTCTTGTGGTCGGCGCAGCTACAGATTATGCCTTGCTTCTCATAGCTCGTTATCGCGAAGAGCTACATCATCATGAATCTCGATTTGATGCGATGCGTGCCGCATACAAAGGAGTATGGGAGCCAATCCTTGCATCCGGATCAACGGTTGCAATTTCACTTCTCATGTTGCTCTTCAGCCAACTCACTAACACTGCTGGCTTAGGACCAATTGGTGCAATCGGAATTGTTTCATCCGTAGTCACAATCTTGACTCTACTTCCTGCACTACTAGTAATTTTTGGTCGCTGGATTTTCTGGCCACGTAAGCCACGCAACGATGGTGATGATCACGTGATGAGCGGTCCATGGTCTAAGGTTGCAAACGGAATTGGTCGCAATCCACGTAAGGCTTGGATTATCACTGGATCCGTCCTATTGGCTTTCGCCTTTGCATCATCAACACTAAAAGCCGATGGACTTGGAACTGTAGATACATTCACAGGTAATCCAGAGTCTGTTGTAGGACAAAAGCTGCTCCTTAAACATTTCCCGGGTGGTGAAGGCGATCCTACGCAGATCGTTGTTGCCCAAGGCAAAGCTGATGCAGTTATGGCTGCCGTTAAGTCAGTACCAGGTGTAACTGAAGTTGCTTACTCGGTAGATCCAATCACTCAGAATGTAAAAGCCGTTGACGGAAGAGTGATTATCAATGCAACTCTTGATCAAGCACCGGATAGCGTCGCTGCTGGCAAGTACATAACACCTATCAGAGAAGCCGCGCAGAAAGTCGATCCGAGCGCACTAGTCGGTGGAACTTCGGCTGTCTATTTCGATGTTCGAACCGCTAATACTCGAGACAATCGAACAATCATTCCAATTATCTTGCTTGTAATCACTCTGATTCTTGGATTGTTGCTTCGAAGCATTGTGAGCGCGGTTGTTCTTCTTGGAACTGTAGTTCTCTCATACTTCGCAACGCTCGGAGTATGCGCCCTTGTCTTCAACCATATCTTTGGATTCGCAGGTGGCGATAACTCATTCCCTCTATTCGCCTTCATTTTCCTTGTTGCGCTCGGAATCGATTACAACATCTTCTTGATGTCTCGAGTTCGTGAAGAGTCAGCGAAGCTAGGAACACGTGCAGGAGTAATCAAGGGTGTAACCGTTACTGGCGCAGTTATTACTTCGGCAGGAATTGTTCTTGCAGCAACCTTTGCAGTTCTTGGTTTGTTGCCACTTGTTCCACTTGCAGAACTCGGATTTGCTGTTGGATTCGGGGTATTGCTTGACACGATTATCGTGCGTTCAATTTTGGTCCCTGCTCTCGTTCATGAGATCGGGCCAAAAATTTGGTGGCCTTCTAAACTCCAAGACAAGTAAGGCTCTTACATGAGCTTTGTTGTCATTGGTGGAGGTTTAGCAGGTCTAAGCGCTGCGCTGACTTTGCAGGAGGCAGGGGAGTCAGTTGAACTCTTTGAGGCATCCGATGACGTTGGTGGGCGAGTACGTTCTGATTACATTGATGGCTACATACTCGATCGTGGTTTTCAGCTCATTAATAGTGGCTACCCAGAAATCAAAAGACTAGAAGTTGTTTCTGAAATTGATTTCTGTAAATCTGATCGAACAATAGATGTCGTAACACCTTTCGGAGTTTCATCGATTGGCGATCCTCGCTTACATCCACTGCAGTCAATTCATTCGCCACTAGGTTCATTGAAGGAAAAACTGGCAGTTCTTACCTTTATGGGAGCTAAATCCAATGGAGCAATCTCACTTCGAGATGCTCTGCTTGCATCCGGTACCGGTAATTTCTATCAGAACGTTTTGAATCCATTCTTGCGTGGGGTCTTTCTCTCTGATCTTGAAAATATTGATAGTGCGTATGGGCGGGAGATCATAAAGAGTTTCATTGTTGGAGATTCGGGTCTGCCCCGAGCAGGAGCAGGAGCGCTATCTGAAGCTATTGGGGCTCGTATCGAAAACATTCAGCTCAATGCTCCAATCGATTCATTAGCTCAATTCGAAGGCAAGAAGATTATCGTTGCGACAGATCAATTCACCGCTTCCAATTTGTTGCAAACACATGAGCAAGTAAATTCTGCTAATAGTTACACCTGGTATCACAGTGCTCCTAGGGGGGTTATTACATCGAAACGGCTACGCGTTACGAGTGCTAAAAGTCCATTAGTGAATTCAATTGCGCTCAGCAATATCGTTCCAGAATACGCACCAGATGGAGTGACTCTAATTTCATCCACATCATTAGAGCTTATTACAGATGAACAAGCGGTAACTGAGATCGCAAAGTTCTGGTCCTTGCACGCACGAGATTTAACTCTGATCAAGCGTTACGAAGTAAAGAATTCATTGCCGATATTCGCTCCTGGTCAAAGTGGCATCGCTTCAGCGCATGTACGCGGAAATATTTTCCGAGCGGGAGATTATCTGACTGCAGGATCGCAAAACGGAGCATTGCTTTCAGGACGCCTCGCGGCTATGGAATCACTCTTGAACTAAGACGTTTAAGGCGTTGGTGATGTGCGGGTAGTCCCATTCAAAACCAGCAGCTGCAAGCACAGATGGGATAACTCGCTTCGAGCCCAGAACTTCAGATGAGAATCCACCGAGCGCAACTTTTAAAGCTATTGCAGGTGCAGGAAATAGTGCTGGTCGATGCATTGCACGCGCTAGAGCCGATGTAAATTCTTGATTAGTAACTGGATTTGGAGCGGTGAGATTAACTGGACCGGAAATGGCGCCTTCTCCACCTTCAAGCATGAATGTAATTGCGCGAATCAGATCGTGCAAAGTTATCCATGACCACCACTGTTTTCCATTTCCCAATTTTCCACCAAGGCCAAAGCGGAATAGTGGCAACATCTTGCCGAGCGCTCCACCAGTTGGATCTAACACGAGGCCTGTTCGCAGTTTTATAGTGCGAGTGTTCTGAGCTAGGTCTGCTGCACCTTCCCACTCGCGACATACCGCTGCAAGAAAATCATCCCCACACTTATCACTTTCAATAACTGCGCGGTTTCCTGATTCTCCATACCAGCCAATTGCACTTGCGGAAATAAAGACCTGTGGTGCAAGTTCGGTGACTGCATTAGCAATAGTTGTCGTTCCCATTAAACGTGAGTTAAGGATCTCGGCCTTATATTTCTTATTCCAACGTTTATCGCCAACACCAACGCCGGCAAGATGAATAATTGCATCGATGCCACGTAGGGCTTCAAGATCAACATAGCCACTCTTTGGATCCCACTGAACTTCATCTGGAGCGACCGGAGCACGACGTACAAGACGCTGGACTGTGTGACCTTCGCTCTTTAGATGACCAACGAGTGCAGAACCAATTAGTCCGGACGAGCCGGTAATTGCAATGCGCTGCGGAGTACTCAAATTAGAGCCCTAAGTCAGATTCGAAGGCGCCACCTTCAAGTCGTTCCTTGAGAGTTACCAAGAATCGAGCAGCATCGGCGCCGTCAACAACTCGGTGATCGTATGAAAGTCCTAGATAAACCATCGAGCGAATAGCAATTGTTTCGCCACCGTCTTCGCCTCTAACAACCATTGGACGCTTCACAACAGCACCAAGTCCAAGGATTGCAACTTGTGGCTGGTTGATAATTGGTGTGTCAAAGAGCGCTCCACGAGAGCCCGTGTTGGTTAGCGTAAATGTTCCGCCACCTAATTCATCCGGAGTAACTTTGTTATCGCGTGTGCGAGCTGCTAGATCTGCAATCTTTCGAGCAACGCCACCCATATTGAGATCTCCAGCATTGTGAATGACCGGAACCAATAGTCCGCGTTCGGTATCGACTGCTACACCTAGGTGTTCTGCTCCATGATAAATTATTTGATCGCCTTCAACGGATGAGTTCAAGACTGGATGCTGTTTTAGCGCTTCGCAAGTTGCAACGGCAAAGAATGGAAGAAACGAAAGCTTGACGCCTTCACGTGCTTCAAATGTTGCTTTTGAACGATCACGAAGTCGAGCGATCTTAGTTACATCTACTTCAATAACAGTTGTGAGTTGCGCAGATACTTGAAGTGATTCAACCATGCGCGCAGCGATGACTTTGCGAAGTCGTGACATTGTCACAGTAGTTCCACGAAGTGGCGATGCGGCAACAGCAGGAGCGTCAGTGCGAGTCACCTGAGCCGGCTGAGAAGATTGAGTTGAAGCTACGGGAGCCGCCGCCTTTGGTGCAGCTGCTTCAACATCTTCACGACGAATACGTCCACCAATTCCGGTGCCACGAACTGACGAGAGATTTACTCCGAGATCATTTGCTAACTTGCGAACAATTGGAGTCACGTATGCATCGGCTGGTTGAGATACCGGAGCAGCCGGTGCGATTGGAGCTGATGCAGCAACAGGTGCAGCTTGTACTGGAGCCGGAGGAGGTGTTACCGGAGCTGCAACTACTGGAGCTGCAACTACTGGAGCCGGAGGAGGTGTTACTGGAGCAGGGATAGCAGCACCTGCAGAGGATCCAATCAGAGCAAGACGCGCACCTACCGGAACAGTTGTATCTACTGGAACATCAATTGC
>WLNN01000040.1 GCA_009699765.1 Actinomycetota bacterium | reverse complement strand
ATCTCGCGCATTCCAGGTCCGCCCTTAGGGCCTTCGTAGCGAATCACAACAACATCTCCAGCTTGAATGGTTCCGTTTTCAAGAGCGTCCATTGCCGCGCGTTCGCGTTCGAATACACGGGCAGGACCTTCGAAAGATTCAATTCCGATTCCAGCTGTTTTACAGACTGCGCCATCGCTAGCAAGCGTGCCGCCAAGAATTGTTATTCCGACATCGGTAGAAAGTGGAGTCGAAATTGCATGAAGCACATCTCCATCTGCTAGTGGTGGATTGATATCTGCCA
Organism: Actinomycetota bacterium; assembly: GCA_009699765.1. Classification (GTDB taxonomy): domain Bacteria; phylum Actinomycetota; class Actinomycetes; order Nanopelagicales; family Nanopelagicaceae; genus Planktophila. The sequence goes on along the minus strand of WLNN01000040.1, from coordinate 10,021 downwards.
AGTTCTCGGCCATTGTCTTTCCGGTAACAGTCAAGCAATCTCCGTGTAAATAACCGGCATCTAGAAGCATGCGAAGTACGACCGGAATTCCACCAACTCGATCAACATCAGACATTACATACTTACCGAATGGCTTGAGATCACCAAGTAGTGGGACTCGTGCGCCAATACGATGGAAATCTTCGAGTGTTAAATCAACTTCAGCCTCGTGAGCTATCGCAAGTAAATGAAGAACTGCGTTTGTAGAACCACCGAGTGCCATGACAGCTGTAATCGCATTTTCAAATGCTTTCTTAGTCAAAATATCGCGAGTGGTAATTCCCTTTGCGATGAGATTAACGACAGCTGCACCAGATGCCTCTGAATATCCATCACGGCGACGATCAACTGCAGGAGGCGCAGCTGAACCTGGAAGTGAGAGTCCGATTGCTTCTCCAACTGTTGCCATTGTGTTTGCGGTGTACATGCCACCACAAGCACCCTCACCTGGGCAGATAGCTCGTTCAATTTGTCCTACGCGCTCTTCAGTAATTAATCCACGCGCACAGGCGCCAACGGCTTCGAATGCATCAATGATTGTGACGTCTTTGCCGTCAACCTGACCTGGAAGAGTGGAACCCGCATATACAAAGACTGCTGCAACATCGATACGAGCTGCTGCCATCATCATTCCAGGAAGTGATTTATCGCAACCGGCAAACATCACCATTCCGTCGAGACGCTCCGCTTGCATGACGGTCTCGACTGAATCCGCAATTACTTCACGAGAAACTAATGAGAAGTGCATTCCTTCATGGCCCATTGAAATTCCGTCTGAGACCGAGATCGTTCCGAATTGCATCGGAAAGCCACCTGCATCAATAACGCCTTTTCGTGAAGCAGTAGCAAGGCGAGCTAGAGAAAGATTGCAAGGTGTGATTTCATTCCAAGAAGATGCAATACCGATCTGCGGCTTAACCCAATCCTCATCACCCATGCCAACTGCGCGGAGCATTCCGCGAGCCGGTGCTCGCTCCATTCCATCAGTGACCAGACCTGAGCGGGGTTTCATCTTCGACATGTGAGAATTCTATCTCCATTTCTCAACAGGAGAAGTTCTAGCCCTGCCTCTATAATTCCACTATTCAAGATAATTTCTTGATCCTCGCTTATTCAACGCACCACTCACACCGCAACATTAAACATATTGGAGATTTCCTGTGCCAAATCAAAACCGCGATGCGCAAGGCCATATCAAAGGCCAAGCACCAGATCGCTGGAGAACGCTTATTGTTATTGCGATTTCTCAGTTGATGCTCGTCCTCGATAGCTCAATCATGAACATAGCAATTCCAAGCGCCAAAATTGATCTTGGTATTTCGGATGCTAACCAGCAGTGGGTAATCACGGCATACACATTGGCTTTTGGCTCACTTCTTCTCCTAGGCGGTCGCATCGGTGACTACATGGGACGCAAGAAGATTTTCCTCACCGGACTTGTTGGATTCGCTGGTGCATCTGCAATTGGTGGCTTTGCTGCTAACCAAGGAATGCTTTATAGCTCTCGCGCACTTCAAGGTGTCTTCGGTGCCCTTCTTGCACCAGCTGCACTTGCGATTATCTCTGAGACATTTACTGTTCCAGCAGAGCGCGCAAAAGCATTTGGTGTATTTGGTGCAATTTCGGGCGGCGGCGCCGCTATCGGTCTGATTGTTGGCGGAACATTGACTGAGTTCGCCTCATGGCGCTGGTGCTTAGGTGTAAATACTCCAATCGCAATTATCGCTGGAATTCTCGCACTTAAGTTTGTGCATGAGTCAAAGGCTGAAGGTGACAACACTTACGACATTCCAGGTGTAATCACAGCCACGCTTGGGCTTTTCGCGCTTACCTATGGATTTAATGAGGCGGCAACAAAGGGTTGGTCTTCAACAATTACTATCTCATTGTTTATTGCAGCAGCAATTCTTTTGTTTCTCTTTATTCAGATCGAATCTAAGGTGAAGAATCCATTGATGCCGCTTCGCGTTATTAAAGATCGCAACCGCGGCGGTTCATATTTAGGTTCGTTGGTTGTCGGCGCTGGCCTCTTCTCGATGTTCCTATTTCTTGGTCTTTATCTCCAAGTTGTTCTCGGATACAGCCCACTAAAATCAGGCTTTGCTTTCTTACCATTTACTGCTGGCATCATTGTCTTCGCGGGAGTTGCATCGCAACTACTGCCGAAATTCGGTCCTAAGCCACTGATGGTTCCTGGCTTGGTTGCAGCAAGTATTGGTCTTCTTCTGCTGACACGAATTACTCCAGAAACTTCATATTTGACTCACGTAGTGCCTTCATTGCTCATCATGTCTAGCGGTATGGCGCTTGTCTTTATTCCACTTACCTCGACATCACTTCATGGAATTTCAGGCCATGACACTGGCGTAGCAAGTGCAATGGTCAATACATCACAACAGATTGGCGGATCTCTTGGAACCGCTCTTCTCAACACAGTTGCTGCCACTGCAACTGCTTCTTATTTCACAGTCAATGCCATTGCTCAAGACGATATGGCAGGAAGATTTGCCGCAATGACCCACGGTTATACCGTTGCATTTAAGTTCAGTGCAGCACTTCTATTTACTGGCGCGATTGTGCTCTTCTTCTTTATCAATATTGGCAAGGAAGCTTTAGTTGAAACTGAAGGCGCAGGAATACACTAATTTCTGAGTGCAAAAAACCCGCCGGAGATTTACTCCGGCGGGTTTTTTATTTTGTAAATTTATTGACCTAGATATTTAAGAAGAAGCTCACGAACTTTTGCAGCATCTGCCTGACCTGCAGTCTCCTTCATAACAGCACCGATGAGTGCACCCGCTGCAGGAAGGTGTCCCCCGCGAACTTTCTCAGCAGTATCTGCCTGAGCTGCACAAACCTTTTCGATTGCAGCCATCAGTGCACCATCGTCATTAACAACTTTGATTCCACGCTTTGCAACAACTTCAGAAGGAGAACCTTCACCAGCGATAACGCCTTCAACAACTTGGCGAGCCAACTTATCTGTGAGCTCACCTGATGCAACAAGGTTAATTAGCTCTGCAACATCAGCTGGGGTAATTGAAATCTCTGTAATTGACACGCCTTTATCGTTTGCAATACGTGAGACTTCACCAAGCCACCAAGTACGTGCCTTTGTTGGATCCGCACCAAGTAGCACGGTCTGCTCAACGATATCGAGAACATCAGCATTAACCATTGCTTCGAATTCTTTATCTGGAACAGCCCATTGCTCTTTCAAGCGTTTGCGGCGAATCGATGGTCGTTCAGGAAGTGTGGCGCGAAGAGTCTCGATCCACGCAGCATCAGGTTTCACTGGAACCAAATCTGGATCTGGGAAATAGCGATAATCCTCAGCTTGTTCCTTTGAACGACCTGAACGAGTAAGGCCAGTGTCTTCTTGGAAGTGGCGAGTCTCTTGCTTGACCTTGCCACCTGTCTCGAGAATTTCAGCATGGCGCAACATCTCGCCTCGAATAGCACGTTCGACAGAGCGAAGTGAGTTGACGTTCTTTGTCTCTGATCGCGTACCGAGCTCGGTAGCATCTTTGAGCATTAAAGAAACATTTGCATCGCAACGCAAAGAACCTTGTTCCATCTTTACATCAGAGACGCCAAGTCCGCGAAGAATGTCACGTAGCTCTGCGACATATGCCTTTGCAACTTCAGGAGCATATTTACCTGTACCAGGAACAATTTTAGTAACGATTTCAACCAATGGGATTCCGGCACGGTTGTAGTCAAGTAATGAGTAATCGGCACCGTGAATACGACCGGTCGCGCCACCTACGTGAAGTGATTTACCTGTGTCTTCTTCCATATGTACGCGCTCGACCTCGATGCGAAATTGCTTGGGACCCTCTTCTGTCTCGATCTCGACATCAACATAACCATCAAAACAAATAGGTTCGTCGTACTGTGAAATCTGGAAATTTTTCGGCATATCTGGGTAGAAATAATTCTTGCGAGCAAAGCGGCTATAGGGCGCAATGCTGCAATTAAGTGCAAGGCCAATCTTGATTGTTGATTCGATAGCTTTCGCATTAACAACTGGCAGCGCACCAGGAAGCGCAAGGCAAACTGGGCAAGTTTGTGTATTTGGTTCTGCTCCAAAAGTTGTCGCACATGAGCAGAACATTTTTGATTCGGTATTGAGTTCAACGTGAACTTCTAGGCCTAATACAGGATCGTACTTAGCTACAACTTCATCATAATTAAGTGCCATTAGCGAGCACCTCCTGCAAGAGCGGGCGCCTTGGTAATTAAGGTGCCACCCCACTTAGATGAAAGCGCTGCCTCTAGCGCTGCTCCTGCTTGATATAGACGCTGATCTTGCATAGCCGGCGCCATGATTTGGAATCCGACTGGAAGATTGTCTTCTTCGGCAAGGCCAGCTGGAAGTGACATTCCGCAAATTCCCGCGAGATTTACTGGAATTGTTGCAACGTCTCCTAAATACATAGCCATCGGGTCATCAACTTTTTCACCAATCTTGTATGCAGTAGTTGGCGCTGTAGGAGAGACCAACACATCAGCTTGAGTAAATGCCTTTGCATAGTCCTGAATAATCAGGGTACGAATCTTCTGTGCGCTACCGTAATAAGCATCGTAATAACCTGATGAAAGTGCATATGTGCCGAGAATGATGCGGCGCTTTACTTCACGTCCGAATCCAGCATCTCGAGTTGAAGCCATAACAGCCTCAGCGGATGCTCCACCTTCATCTCCAGTTCGAAGGCCGTAACGCATTGCATCAAAGCGAGCGAGGTTAGAAGAACACTCTGATGGCGCGATTAAATAGTAGGCAGCAAGTGCGAATTCAAAACTTGGGCAATCAACTTCAACAATTTCCGCACCAAGGGATGCAAGTAAATCAAGTGATTCGGTAAAGCGAGTCTGTACACCCTTCTGATAGCCCTCACCTTGCAGTTGCTTAATAACACCAATCTTCATTCCCTTTACATCACCATTTTTTGCTGCTGCAACAACTGAAGGAACTGACGCGTTAATTGATGTTGCATCATGTGGGTCGTAGCCGGCAATGATTTCGTGCAACATTGCAGTATCAAGAACGGTACGACCAAATGGTCCTGCTTGATCTAGCGAAGATGAGTAAGCAATAAGTCCGTAGCGAGAAACTGCTCCATAAGTTGGGCGAACTCCGACGATTCCGGTTAGCGCTGCTGGCTGACGAATAGATCCACCAGTATCTGAACCAATTGCTAGTGGCGCTTCAAATGCTGAGACCGCTGCTGCAGATCCTCCAGATGAACCACCAGGGGTACGAGTGAGATCCCATGGATTAAATGTTGGACCGTAACCACTGTTTTCCGTTGAAGATCCCATTGCAAACTCATCCATATTGGTCTTACCAAGAATTACTACGCCAGCATTTTTTAGCTTTGATACGACAGTTGAGTCATATGGTGGTTTCCAACCTTGCAAAATTTTTGAACCAGCAGTTGTTGGTACGCCTTTTTGTGCAAGAACATCTTTTAGGGCAAGTGGAACACCAGCAAGTGGTGACAACGCCTTGCCGGCGGCGCGATCGGCATCTACTGCAGCAGCTTGCGCAAGTGCGCCTTCAGTATCAACATGAAGGAATGCTTTTACATCACCATCAACTGCACCAATTCGATTGAGATGTGATTGTGTAAGTTCGACTGAAGAAATTTCCTTCGCTGCAAGAGCAGCAGCCATCTCTGTTGCATTTTTATAAATCATGGCCTACTCCTCTCCTAGAATCTGAGGAACACGGAAACGTTGTTCTTCTTGAGCAGGCGCACCTGAGAGCGCTTCATCTGGAGTCAAACTTGGTTGCACTACATCTGGACGAGCAATGTTTTCCAGTGGTTGTGGATGTGACGTCGCCTTAACGCCGATTAAATCGAGCTCTTGAACGCGCGCAACAGCATCAAGGATTGTTCCGAATTGAGAAGAGAGATCAACCATCTCAGCTTCGGTCATTTCAATACGTGCTAATCCTGCCAACTTTGCGACTTCATCGCGAGAGAGTGTGCTCATGTGCGCATCTTATAAAAGAACTCTGCTTTAGAGTAATTAACGTTGATTAAGAGCGAATCTGGCCGTTGCCGGTAACTATCCAAGTGGCGGTAGTCATCGCTTCTAGCCCCATCGGACCTCGTGCATGAAGCTTCTGATTCGAGATGCCGATTTCAGCACCGAATCCCATCTGCTCGCCATCTGTAAATCGTGTTGATGCATTAACCATCACTGCTGCACAATCTGCCAGCGCAATAAAGCGATCTGCAGATCCTTGATTTTCGGTAACGATTGCCTCAGTGTGGTTGGTGCCGTATTTTGCGATGTGATCTGCTGCTGCATCAACAGAATCAACAACAGCAACGTTCATCTCCAAAATTCCGTATTCAGTGCACCAATTCTCTTCAGTTGCCAGGGTTGATGGAACACCAAATTTCTCAGCAACTTTCTGGGCAGTTGAGTCTCCATGAATTACTACTCCGGCATCGTGCAATGCCTTCAGTGCTAATGGCAAGAAGGTTGGCGCGATCGCCTTATGAACAAGAAGTGTTTCTGCTGCATTACAGACAGATGGACGATGTGTCTTTGAATTAAGCAAGATCGGAAGCGCCTTGTTGATATCAGCAAATTCATCCACGAATACGTGACAGACGCCAGCGCCGGTCTCGATGGTTGGGACGGTTGCTTCATCAACAACCATTCGGATTAATTGAGCGCTTCCGCGAGGAATAACGAGATCTACTTTTCCGCGAGCAGTAAGTAACGCTTTAACTGTCGAGCGATCATCTGAAGGAACCAATTGAATTACCTCTGGGCTAATGCCTGTTGTGGCTAGCGCATCCTTCATGACTTTTACTAGAACTTCATTGCTATGGCGCGCAGTGGATGAACCGCGGAGCAGCGCTGCATTGCCTGACATCAACAAAATAACTGCAGCATCAACGGTTACATTTGGGCGAGCTTCGTAGACCATTCCGATTACTCCGAATGGAACCGAAATTTGGCGAAGATGCAGACCATTAGGCAAAGTTGATTCTTTTAATGTGCGACCCAATGGATCTTCCAGCGCTGCTACTTGTCTGGCTCCATCTGCCATTCCTTCAACGCGCGAGGTGGTAAGCAACAGGCGATCTTGCATTTGAGGGTGCATATTCTCAGATCGAGCGCTTGCCATATCGAGTTCATTTGCTGCAAGGATTTCATTAGACCGTTCGATGAGAGCTGTTGCTATCGCTTCAAGTGCGGCCTTGCGTTGGCTGCCAGTCGCAGTCGACAAGGACCGCGCAGCAGTACGCGCCGCGTGCGCTAAATCTGCAATTAGAACAACTGAATCCATGAACCCAAGTCTAACTGGGACTACCCTGAGGATGTGCCAACTTTAATTAAGTTCCTTCGAAATACCGCCATAGTCCTTATTGCTCTCTATCTTGCCCTCTTTGGATTGACTCGAATAATTCATTACCCCGAGCCAATAGCTTCAATTAGATTGGGATTAGCGCCGGCATCAAAAACACCTGATCTCATGCCGAGTCATTGGATTGTTGCAGCGCCATCGACATTTGCACCATGGAAGGTTGGTACAAAAGAGTCGATTGGTGAAGTGACTTATCGTGATACGAAAATGTCATTTCAGAATTTTCTCGATACCACTCATACAAATGCGTTCTTAGTAATTCGTGATGGAAGAATTACTCACGAATATTACAAAGATCAGAAGTTTGCCAACACGCGCTTACCTTCTTATTCTGTAGGAAAAGCGATGGTCTCACTTGTTGCTGGACAACTTATCGATCAAGGAAAAATCAGTGAATCAGATACCTTTGTAAAATACTTCCCCGAATACAAAACTGGTGGAAGCTTCGATAAAATCACGATTCAGCAACTGCTTGATATGCAATCTGGAGTGGGCGTATCAGATAATTACCCTTCCGGGCCTTCAGGTTGGGGCGTTGCTATCGCCCAGATGTATGCCAGCACGGATATCCCATGGTTCTTAAAGCACAACCAAAAAATGGATTTTGAGCCAGGAACAGAATCAATTTACCGAAGCGTGGACCCACAGATGATTGGAATGATTATCCAAAAGGTCACAGGACAATCCATCTCTGATTACTTCACGCAGAATATTTGGCAACAAGTAGGCGCTGATTTCGATGCAACTTGGAATGTCGATAAGGTCGGAGGTTACGAGAAAACTTTCTGTTGTTTTAATGCCGTACCTCGCGATTATGCGCGAATAGGTCAATTAGTTCTTGATAAGGGCGTAATTCCATTCACTAAGAAACAAGTAATTAGTTCGGCGTGGATGAAGCGGATTACCTCACCTGTTACAAGACTCGACTACGACTGGGGCTATGGTGCATATTTCTGGCACCCATATCCTGGTGTCAGCTTGATGCTTGGACTGCACGGTCAATTCGTTTATATAGATATTCCGAATAACACCGTAATCGTGAAACTCAGTGACGAACCCACAGCCACAGATAACTTATCACCAATGGTTGCAGCTGTTCTGAAGCAAGTTTCAGAGAAGAACTAAATCATCGCGATGTACGAGCTCGCGCTCGTACTCAGCACCAAGTGATGCTGCAAGCTCTTTAGTAGATCGTCCAAGCATCTGTGGAATCTCGTCTGCATCGAATGCAACTAGGCCGCGTGCAATAACACGTCCATCTTTGGAGGCAAGTTCGACCGTATCGCCAGAGATAAATGATCCTTCGACAGCAGTGACACCTGCTGGAAGAAGTGAAACACCACGCTCGAGAACGGCCTTGATTGCACCGTCATCGAGAATAAGACGTCCGCGTGGAGTAGAAGCATGAGCTAGCCAGAGAAGACGTGAGTTTGTCTTTGATTCGTGCGCATGAAATATAGTGCCGAACTCTTTACCGCTGAGTGCATCAGCAGATTGAGCTAGTGATGTTAAGAGCATCGGCGTTCCAGCTGAAGTTGCGATTCGCGCAGCTTCGATCTTGGTAACCATTCCCCCGCTACCAACTCCTGATGAACCAACACCACTGACATCTATTGAATTGATATCAGCAAAATTAGAAACTTCATGAATCGCTTTTGCGCCAGGCTGTGACGGGTGCGCATCGTAAAGTGCGTCAATATCTGAAATCAGCACGAGAAGGTCTGCTTGCACCAATAAAGCCACAAGAGCAGCCAAACGGTCGTTATCTCCAAAGCGAATTTCCGCGGTTCCAACAGAGTCATTTTCATTAATTATTGGCACAACACCGAGAGCAAGTAATCTCGAAAGAGTCTGCTGTGCAGTGTTGTAATGCGAACGGCGCACAACGTCTTCGGTAGTAAGCAGCACCTGTGATGAGACTATTGAATGTTCTGTGAAAAGTTCGTTGTACTTTGCAATCAATAGACCTTGACCAACAGAGGCAGCTGCTTGTTGTGTTGGAAGATCCTTAGGGCGTGATGTGAGTTTAAGTGGAGCCAAACCTGCAGCAATCGCGCCAGATGAAACGATAAGAACTTCAGTGCCGCGGGCTCGCAATGTTGTGGCGAGTTCGACAATCTTTCCAACTGCCGATGCATCGAGTGCTGACCCGGCAGAACCAGTAAGCGAAGATGAGCCGACCTTGAGGACGACGCGCTTGGCTTGTGTTACCGCCTGACGGTTCATTTACTCTTCCTCACTCGTTTCTGCATTAACTTCCGCTAAATCTTCAACACGTGGAGTGTGAGGGTCGGCAACCTTGTACTCCCACTGTTCTGCAATTTCCTCATCAGAAAGTACATCCTCAACGCGCTCTGGTGCGTTCCATGTTCCTTCGAGTCGCGAATCTTCTCCGCGGCGATGCAAGAATCCAGCAAGCTGTTCTGCGCCAGCCTCAATAGTTGGCTCCCAGTCGAAGACAACTTCGTTTATTCCAGAACCAATACGAACTTCAGATCCTGCTACTGCACCAGCTTTAAACAAAGCTTTCTCGACTCCAAGTTGTGCCAAGCGATCGGCTAAGTACCCAATAGCTTCTGCATTCTT
>WLNN01000004.1 GCA_009699765.1 Actinomycetota bacterium | reverse complement strand
GGCAACCCGGCAAATAAATATCAACTGGTACGACGTGATCAACACCTTGCACGATTGCGTAGTTATTAAACATTCCGCCTGAAGATGCACATGCACCCATTGAGATAACCCACTTTGGGGCTGTCATTTGATCGTAAATTTGTCGAAGTACTGGAGCCATCTTCTGTGAAACACGTCCAGCAACAATCATGAGATCTGCTTGACGAGGTGATGCGCTAAACCGTTCCATTCCGAAACGAGAAATATCATGTTTTGGTGATGAACCAAGTGCCATCATTTCGATTGCGCAACATGCAAGACCAAATGTTGCAGGCCATACAGAGCTCTTGCGCATGTAACCCGCGAGACCTTCTACAGTTGAGAGAAGAATTCCGCTTGGTAACTTATCTTCTAGGCCCATGGATTAGTCCCATTCCAATCCGCCACGTCGCCAAACGTATGCATATGCAACGAATACCGTTGCGATAAAGATTCCCATTTCAACTAAACCAAATAAACCAAGTGCATCAAATGTGACTGCCCATGGATAAAGGAAAACAATTTCAATATCGAAGACAATGAAGAGCATTGCGGTGAGGAAGTACTTCACGGGGAAGCGTCCGCCTTCGAGAGCTTGTGGTGATGGTTCGATTCCGCACTCATATGCTTCTTGCTTGGCACGGTTATATCGAGCCGGACCGGTAACTGCTGCGATGCCGACAGAAAATGCGGCGAAGCCAAATCCGATAGCAAAGAGAATGATGATTGGCAGATACGGATTAGCGCTCACGGGTCGTAAGTCTAGGTGGTACAGCCAGTAGGTTAAATCGTTACGGCTTGATAGAAGTGTGAACTGCGACAACTCCGCCGGTTAGGTTATAGACCTGGACCTGCGACCAGCCAACACTTTCGATGATGGCAGCGAGCGCCTCTTGGTTGGGCCACGCCTTGATTGATTCAGCCAGGTAGATATAGGCATCCGGATTTGATGAACTCTTTCGGGCGATCCATGGAAGGGCGCTCATCAGGTAATTGGTATAAATGGTACGAAAGGGACGCCAAGTTGGCGCTGAAAATTCAACAATGACCAAGCGGCCACCTGGACGGACAACTCGGAGCGCCTCAGCGAGCGCCTTTTCTGTCTTGTGGGTATTGCGAAGGCCAAAAGAGATCGTGTAGAGGTCGAAAGAGTTATCCCCAAAAGGCAGGGCGAGCGCATCGGCCCATTGAAAATTGAGGTATGGGCGCTGCTTACGCCCAGCATCGAGCATTCCATGGGAGAAGTCAGCCGAGGTGACTTCGGCGCCTAATTTATGAAGTGGCTCCGAGCTCGCCCCGGGGCCGGCCGCCATATCAAGAATCTTCATCCCTGGCTTTGGGTCGATTAATCGGGTGACTGCTCTGCGCCAACGTTTGGTCTGGCCAAGGCTCAATAGATCATTAACGAGGTCATAGCGTTTTGCGACGCCATCGAACATTGCGGCGACCTGGTCGGGATCTTTGCTCATATCGGCTACAGACATATAAGTATTCTCCCGCAATAGTAGGCTCTCCCACAACTTAACCGTCAGGTTCTTGATCTGAGCTTGATTCGTATATGAGATTTACACGAGGAGCACCTATGTCATCAATGGCCACACTTCGAACCGCTGTAGTCCCACGAAGCACTGCCCTTACTCATGCTCTCTTTATTGTGGGTGGGGTCGCCTTTATTTCAGCGATGGCTCAGCTCTCAATTCCTGTTCCAGGATCACCGGTTCCCGTAACCGGACAGACTCTCGCAGTCCTACTTGTTGGAACCACTTATGGCGCTCGCCTTGGCGTAACAACTTTCGCGGCTTACCTCTTGGCAGGTATCGCTGGTGCTCCAATTTTTGCTCCTTCTGCAACCTCAGCAAATCACGGAATTGCACGTTTAACAGGGGCAACCGGCGGATATCTTGTTGGAATGCTTGTTGCTTCATTAATTCTCGGTTATCTCGCAGACCGTAAAGCTGATCAAAAATTTGTTACATCATTTCCTGCACTCTTTGCCGGTAATGCAATCATCTTTGCATTTGGATTGACATGGCTCCATGCATCACTTGATCTCACATGGTCGAAGACTTTCTCAATTGGTTTTACACCGTTCATTATTGGTGAAGCTCTTAAAATTGCAATTGTTGCAACATCGCTTCCACTCGTGTGGCGCAAGATTGCATCCACTCTAAAAAATTAACTTATGCCTTCACTTGTTCCAGTAACCACCAACCGTATTGGTGCGCACCTCCCCCTTTTGCAATTATTGCCTGATGCATCCCCGTATTCATGGGTACGCGGCAGCGATGGTTTAGTTGGATGGGGTGAATACGCATCAATTCGTGTCCGCGGTAAAGATCGATTTGAACAAGTACGTAATTGGTGGCATCAACAATTAGAGACTTTCTCAGTCTCCAACGCGGTACATGGAAGCGGAACCGGTCCAGTTCTATTTACCTCATTTAGTTTTGATCGAAATGAAGAATCCATCGCGGTAATTCCCCGTGTAATTGTTGGCAAAAAAGGTGAAAACTCTTGGATTACATGGATTGGTAGCGAAACTCAACCTTCGTTGCCAGATACTGCGCCAGCATTTATCAAGCAGAGTTTTCAATGGCAGCAAGGTACTTTGACTGAAGATCAATGGATGACCCGAGTTGCCCAAGCAATTGCAAAGATTGATAAAACCGAGATAGATAAGGTAGTTCTGGCCAGGGATTTGATTGCTGAAGCAGATAAAACTATTGATGTACGTCCAATCCTAAATTCGCTTGCACACGACTATCCAGCAACCTGGGTCTTCTCCGTTGATGGATTAATCGGTGCCACTCCTGAGCTTTTACTTCGCTTATCCCGTGGAATGGTTACTTCTCGAGTTCTTGCTGGCACAATCCCGAAGACTGGAGATGATGCACGTGATCTCGCGCTGGCAGGATCTCTTGCGCGATCATCGAAGGATTTGGAAGAGCACGAATACGCGGTCCGTTCTGTTGCTGAAGCCCTAGAACCTTTCTGCTCATCTACAAACGTTCCTGATGTTCCTTTTGTTCTGCACTTAGCGAATGTCATGCATCTCGCAACTGATGTGACAGGTGCTTTACTAGAATCGAAGCACCATCTTGATGCATTTGCATTGCTTAATAGTCTTCATCCATCCGCTGCAGTATGCGGAACGCCTCGTAACATCGCATTTGATGTTATTGATGAGATAGAGGGAATGAATCGCGGTCGCTATGCAGGTCCAGTTGGATGGATCGATGCACGTGGAGACGGTGAACTAGGAATTGCTCTTCGATCAGGACAAGTTACTGATAATCAGATTCGAATTTTCGCAGGTTGTGGAATTGTTGCTGGATCTGACCCAGTTGTAGAGCTAGCCGAAAGCAATGCAAAATTTAGCGCTATACGCAGCGCTCTTTAAATCGAATCAATAGATTTATAAATTGCAAGCAGATTATCTGCATTGCTCTCACGATCTGGAACATTTACAACTACCAAAGAAATACCACTTATTGCTTTCGATAATTCAGGGACTAACTCAGACTCCTTGTTAATCACTGAAGTTTTCAACCCAAAAGCCGCTCCAACCTTTGCTAAATCGAGATTATGAGGAGTACCGAAGATTGCTTCAAATCCATCCACTCCGCGATGACCTAGTGTTGAGAAAATTCCGCCACCATTGTTGTTGATTACAACTATCTTCAGATTTATCTCTTCTTGGTGAACCAATCCGGTCAAATCATGCAAGAAACTTAAATCCCCAAGCACCGCAATTGTCGCTCTGCGCTGTGATGCAATTCCGAGAGCTGTCGAGATATTTCCATCTATACCTGCAAGACCACGATTAGCAAAAGTTTCTACTCCTGTGCGTGCGACTGCAAACCCTTCTACATCGCGAATAGGGCGAGATGAGGAGATGAAGAGAGATGTGCCTACTGGTATGCAACGACCAATTTCACGAGCTACTAGCGCTTCGGACCATTGCGATAGATCCGCAATTTTCTTTGCGGTGCGATCTGAGAATTTTCTCCAGCGCTCGACGTATTCTGAATCAACAGGTGGGACTTCGATTGTAGGAATCGCTATGAACTTCTGGTCTGCAGTTCGATCTGTATCGACGGTCAAGGTGCGGGGATCAATCACAACTGTTTTGCGCGCCGTAGATATCAGTCGGTTTATTGAGCGAGAAAGTGTTGTGCGACCGATGACCACAACAGTATCTGGAGCAAGCTCGTCAGTAACTGATTTCGATGTTAGAAAAATACTTGAATGCGAAAGAGCGTTCTCAAATGAGAGCGGATCTTCAGCGACTACCGGCCACCCTAATTCAAGAGTGAATTGTCTGACTTCTTCAATGTTTAAGCCACCTCGATCATGACCAATAACTAGAACTCCGCGAGTTGATTTGGTATAGAAAGTTCCTGGCAATTTTCGATTGAAATCGCGTGGAGGTTTAGAGCCAATATTGGCTAACCAATCACTATCGTCATCAGAATTAAGCGGCTCGGCAAATTGAACGTTGAGATGTACCGGTCCTGATTTCAGTGAGTTAAACGGCAGCTCCATCGGATATGCACTTCCTGAAATATCAGCGAAGTAACGAACGGCCTTACCGAAGATTCGCGCTTGCTCGGTAGTTTGATTTGCGCCTGTGCGACGCAACTCTGCAGGTCGGTCTGCTGTAATCACTAGCAGCGGAAGATTTGAGTGCGATGCCTCTAAGACTGCTGGGTGATAGTTGGCAACTGCGGTACCTGATGTACAGACAATCGGAACGGGACGCCCACTTGCTTTTGTAATGCCGAGAGCGAAGAAAGCGGCAGTGCGTTCATCAATACGCGTATGAAGTTTAATGAGGCCTCGCTTTGATGCTTCAAAAAATGCAATAGTCAGTGGAGCATTTCGAGATCCCGGAGAGATGACGACATCTGTTATTCCAGCTTCGAGAATTTGCTTAACAATTGTCCGTGCGAGAGTCGTAGAGGCGTTCATTAAATACCTAACTTCTCGGCGCAGCGCATGGTGCGATTCTTCCACCATTCGAATCGATCGGGCGCCACATCAAGCCCATCAAGACGAATATCTAGATCTGTTAGAGAAATTGCGCCATCTTCGATAGGAAGTGTTGCGACATCTACAGAGATTAATGAGCCTGTAGCTAAACCGCAATCAAAGGAGAGGTTCTCGATAGATGCAGCTAGTTCTAGCCCGTAGCCAATACCGACCGCACTTTCTAGCGCACTTGAGACGACGACCGGAAGTTTGTGATGTCCTGCTATCGCTAGAGAGCGAGCGATTCCACCGAGCGGTTGTACTTTGAGCATCAGGATATCTGCTGCACCTTCCAAATCGATTGCAAATGGATCGGCCACCTTGCGAATTACTTCATCTGCAGCAATCAATAACGGAATTCGAATTTTGGATTTTAGCTCGCGCAGTTCTTCCACCGTAGAGCAAGGTTGTTCAACATATTCAAATGGACCGACTTCTTCATACATCGCATAAAGATTTGTAAGTGCCTGATCGACTGTCCATCCGCCATTGACATCGATTCTGATCTTTATTTTTCTCCCGAGTGAGCGAATTTGTGCCAAGCGAGCAATATCTTCGGGGAGGTTCTCCCCCACTTTGACTTTAAAAGTTGAAACACCGGGGTAACTCTCGATAAGTCTCTTGATTACACTCTTATCGTTTATTGCAGGAATGGTGCCATTTACAGGGATTTGGGTGCGATAAATAGTAGGTCGCTCTGAAGTTGCTGCCTCTATTGCTGATTTAAGCCAGAGAGAAGATTCATCATCACCGTATTCCAGAAATGGCGAAAACTCTGCCCAGCCGTATTCACCACGAAAAAGTGCAACTTCTCGCACCGTAACGCCACGAAAATTTGTCTTCATGGGTAGCGCGACAACGCGCATGGTGGAGAGCAGCTCTTGAAACATTATGGGCGCTTAGGAAACTTTCCAAAGTCAGGCTTGCGTTTTTCTTTATATGCATCGCGGCCTTCTTGTCCTTCTTCACTTAAATAAAATAGAAGTGTTGCATCGCCAGCTAATTGTTGAATTCCAGCTAGCCCGTCATCGGCTGCATTCATACTTGCCTTTATGAGGCGAATTGCCATTGGAGAATTTTGCAACATCTCACGACACCAAGAAACGGTTTCAGCTTCAAGTTCAGCAAGTGGCACAACAGTATTTACGAGTCCCATATCTAATGCTTCTTGCGCATCGTATTGTCGGGTCATAAACCAAATTTCGCGTGCCTTCTTCTGGCCAACATTGCGGGCTAGAAGTCCTGAACCATAACCGCCGTCAAAAGAACCAACCATTGGACCTGTCTGACCAAACTTTGCATTATCTGCAGCGATAGAAATATCGCAGACAACATGTAGAACATGACCGCCACCAATTGCCCAACCGGCAATCATTGCAACAACTGGTTTTGGTGTTCGACGTATTTGAACTTGTAAATCGAGAACGTTGAGTCGTCCCATACCTTGCTGGCCAAGATCATCATCGCCAAGATAGCCATCATCTCCGCGAACGCTGATATCTCCGCCCGAACAAAATGCTTCGCTGCCTTGACCAGTAAAAATAATTACGCCGACCTCTGAGTTATCGCGAGCTAAATCAAAAGCAGACTTCAACTCAATAATTGTTTGTGGGCGGAAAGCGTTGCGGACCTCGGGGCGATTGATTGTTATTTTCGCCATTCCATCGGCTGTCTCATACTTAATATCGGTGAAGTTCTCTCCCCCGCGGGCGGTCGCCCACTTAGGGATGCTGCGGTCACCAAAATCACGCTTGATTGGCTTGCTCACGATTCCTCCATTGTTGAGTACGGGCGATAGCCTACGCGGGCAATGGAGCAAAGGTCACAACAACGAGAACTCCGCACAGTCGATCCCGCGTGGAACCTGAGCGAGTTAATGGCTCGTATCGCAAAGGCGCTGGCTTCAGACGGCCCTGCTCTTGCTCTTGCCCCAACCAAGTTAGAGATGGTCTCTGAGCGAACCGTTCTTGTGGTCACAACTACGGGAAGTTCTGGAATCGCAAAAGAGATTGCACTCTCGGCCTCAGCCCTCTTGGCATCTGCAAAATCTTCTAATGCGTACCTCAAAGCTGAATTCGGAAATACCTGGTCACTATTACTTCCACTTAATCACATCGCCGGAATAAATGTCTTAATCCGTTCACTTGAACTCGGAACACATCCAATCAATTTGCTCGGCTATGAAGGCAAATTTCCAAAAGTAGATTTCACAGCGATTGTGCCTACCCAACTTTTCCGAGCTCTTAATGGTGATACGAATCTTCTCGAACATTTGAAGAGTGCACGAGCGGTTTTAGTTGGTGGGGCTGCGCTTACAAGTGAGCTACGTGCCCAAGCAACTGAAGCCGGAATTGATCTCGTTGAAACTTACGGTTCGACTGAAACCTCCGGTGGCTGTGTATATAACGGAACTCCGCTCGACGGAATTGAAATTAAAATCGGTAAAGATGATCAAATTGCAATTAAGGGTAAGGCAGTTGCGGACGATTTAATTGACTCAGATGGTTGGTTCTATACCTCAGATGCTGGACATCTAGAGGATGGGAAACTAGTCATCGATGGTCGAATCGATGACGTTGTTATTACAGGCGGAGAAAACATTTCACTTGCCGCAATCGAAAGAATTTTGGCAGCATCGTTTCCGCAATTTCAGAGCGCCGCATTTGCTGTTCCAGATAATGAGTGGGGTCAAGCAATTCATATTGCAATTGCAGGTGGAGATTCTTCATTAGAGTCAAAAATTCAAAGTGTGCTTGAACGCGAAATTAGCAGTGCAGCAAAAGCTAAAGGCTTCCACCACTTAAGTGAATTACCATTAATCGGTATCGGAAAAGTTGATCGAGTTGCATTGGTTGGTCTGGTACATGAATAAGTGGGTAATCGGAGCCAGACCTCGCACATTGCCCGCGGCCGTGGCGCCAGTTCTTGTAGCAAGTGCGCTAGCAGGAAGCGATTTCTCACCATTGCCCGCACTGCTTGCTCTCTTTGTCAGTCTCGCATTGCAAGTCGGCGTTAATTACGCAAACGATTACTCTGATGGAATTCGTGGAACAGATACTGATCGAGTTGGTCCCACTCGCATTACAGCATCAGGACTAGCGACTCCTGTTTCGGTAAAGCGCGCCGCATTTATCTCTTTTGCCGTAGCTGCAATTGCAGGTCTTGCTCTTTCTGCAATGACATCGTGGTGGTTGATTCTGGTTGGCGCACTCGCAATTCTTGCAGCGTGGGGTTACACCGGAGGAAAGAATCCATATGGATATCTCGGTCTAGGTGAATTATTTGTCTTTATATTCTTCGGCGTTGTAGCTACTGTCGGAACATTCTATGTTCAGAGCGAGAGAATTACTTTTGATGCACTTCTGGCATCTATCCCAATGGGAACTTTCGCTTGCGCTCTACTCGCAATTAACAACATTAGAGATCGAGCACTTGATGCACCGGCAGGTAAGAAGACTCTTGCTGTCCGATTGGGCGACCGCAAGGCACGCTATTTTTTTGCGACACTTATCGCATTTGGATATATCGCTGTCATTGCCATGCGCAATCCATGGTTGCTTCTGGTATTACTTACAACTCCAGTCGCGCTGCGCCTAGTTCGGGGCGTCTTAGGTCAGGCTCAAGGCCGCGAACTCATCCCTTTCTTGGCGTCCACCGGAAAGCTTCAACTTCAGTTTTCTATTCTCTTCGCAATCTCATTAGTATTAAGCCATGGTTAAGATAGAAGGCTTCTTTTTAATTCTCTCACTGGCACTTTCGTTCTACAGTTTTGTAGATTGCGCAATGCGTGATGAAACACAAATTAGAAAGCTACCTAAGTGGGGCTGGCTACTTATCATTTTCTTCTTTGGAACTATTGGCTCGCTCTCCTACCTTTTTATAGGCCGCAATGGCCCACGCCAACCGCGAATCAAAAGGGGCAAGCCACGTATTCTGCCGCCCGATGACAATCCAGATTTCTTGCGCGGGATTTAAAAACTATTTATTAAGGCCTGAGTAAGTGTGCTTTCCTGTGCCCCACACATTTACATATACGTAATTAAATAAGAAAGTAGATCCGGCAAAGATACATAACCAAGCAGCCCTGCGACCTCGCCAACCAACTGTTACGCGAGCATGTAGATATACAGCGTAAGCGACCCAAGTAATGAAAGCCCAGGTCTCCTTTGGATCCCAACCCCAGTATCGACCCCAAGCGCTCTCTGCCCATATTGCGCCAGCGATAACTGAGAATGTCCATAATGGAAATACAAATGCGATCAGACGGTATGAAAGCTGATCGAGAACTTCAAGCGATGGAATTCGCAGCGCCCATACAGGTCGTGCTCCAACTTCCTCGTATCGATCTAAGAAGAGATATGCGCCGGCGATTACATTTGCAAGTAAGAAAATGCCGCCACAAATAATTGCTGTAGTTACGTGAATTACGAGCCAAGTTGATTTCAAAGCAGGGACAAGCGGACTGCTGTTGCGATATAAAAGTGTGATTGCAGTTCCTAATGTCAGTAGAACTGAGAATGAGATAAAGAGCCCTAGCCAGCGAAGGTCATACTTGCGAAGTGCTGCAAGGTAGGCAATAGAAAAAGCAAATGCGCCAGTAATTGAGAATTCATACATATTGCTCCATGGAGCATGGCCGGCAGAGATTCCACGAAAAACTATTCCAGCTAAAAGAACAGCAGTTCCTAAAATCATTAGCGCAGTTGCAATCCTCGCTGCCCGTTCTGTCCGCTTGTAATCAAAAGTCTTTGCGAGAAGCGATTCGTCGCTAGAGTCAGAATTCTGTGGTGCTCTTACTGCCCATGCGGTTTCAAATGCGTGAGCAAGAAAAGAGAAGGTAAAAATCGCCATTGCGGAATAGACGCAATAGTTGGAGATATAAGCCCATGTTGTATTCATTTATCCCTTTAAGTGCTCCGTTAAGCTCTTCATTTCATCTTCTAACCCAGGAGCATTGTTCTTGGAGAGCGCGGCAACTTCAACTTGAGAATCGGTTACGCGTATCCAAATTCGGCGGCGACGGCCATAAAGTGATGCAAGTAATCCCAGAATTGCAGAGATGCCTCCGACGAGTGCGAAACCCTTTCCGCGATCTTCAACTATCTGCAGATTTACCCAAGGAATAACGCCCTCTAGAGTGATTGATCCACCTGGATATTTAAATGTCTCACCAATCTTCAAAGAACCCAATCCCAAGTTCTTCATATTTGTTGTATCCATCCGATAGACCGATTGAGGGATACCTGAATCCAGTCCGAGATCTCCTGACCAAATCGAGAAGAGAAGCTTTGGATCCAACAACTCTGGAAATATTGATACGCCGCCTTGATCAGTAGAGCGAGCATATGTAGGCAAGAACGATGCCACGAAACCAACCGGTACCTGAGCATCAGGAACTTTAATCGAACCAATGGAGCGAAGATTGCCATCTTGAGGCAAGAAAGTCACTGGACCTTGAAAGGCAACACTTCCATCTTCGTTTCTAACAGTAACAATCGGTGAGTAACCATTTGCTTGTAGATACACACGAGTGCTGCCGAAAGTAAGTGGCGAATTAACTTTAATGACTTCTTTCTTTTTCACTCCCCCATCTGTGACGCTCACATAGGCGGTGTAATCCTTTGGAATGTTTGTCTTGGGGTCATAAACGCCCAGGAACTTATCTAAGGTAATTGTGAATGGGGAGAGATCAGAGTCGCTGGTGAGTTTGCCCAATGAAAGAGTGTCGTAACTTGTTGGCACATTTACAAAACGTTCGCCAGTATTGACTATTGCTTCACCTCTTAAACCAAAGAGTGACCCGAAGCTGACACCGATTAAAATAAGTATCAGTGAGAGGTGAAAGAAGAGGTTTCCTGTCTCGCGAAGATAACCCTTCTCTGCGGAGATTGAATCTGCCTCACGGCGAACTCTAAATCGATTCTTCTTAAACCAGATTGTTGCCTTTTCAAGTGAATCTTCTGAACTTTGCCACGTCGCAAATTGCTCCATCCGATTGAGATTTCTCGGAGTAATTGGGGGTTCTGCTCGCATCGCATGAAAATGTTCAATTGTGCGAGGCAGTACGCAACCAATGAGAGATATGAATAAGAGAATATAAATTGCGCTAAACCAAGGTGATGAATACACATCAAAGAGAGAAAATCTGTCATACCAAGCAGAGAGCGTTGGATGAGCATCAAAGAAGTCTCGTACCGCAATTGGATTTACGGAGCGTTGTGGGATTACAGAACCTGGAATTGCTCCAAGCCCCATCATCATAAGCAGAATTAACGCAGTCTTCATACTTGTTAATTGGCGCCAAGCAAAACGAATGAGTGCGGTAAATCCGAGTTCTGGAATCTCTGTCTTCTGATTCATCAAATCACCGGCACGAAACTCGAGATTGAAGAACGTAGATTGATCATGAGGTCGCCCCATAATCCGGTTATTTGCAAAATTCCAATTGCAATCATAAGTAGGCCGCCAAACTTAGAAATCAGTGAGCCCCTACGCAAGAAGAATGAACGGAGTCGCTTGCTGCGGTCCAAGGAAAGACCAGTGATAATAAATGGGACACCTAAACCAATTCCATAACCAATTGAAAGTATCGCTCCTCTTATTGCACTTGATTCAGTTAGTGCAAGGTTTAGTACTGTGCCTAGCGCTGGTCCAAGACAAGGTGTCCATCCAATTCCAAAGAGAATGCCCAGCAGTGGCGCACCAGCGATTCCACCAGCTGTAGAAATTTTTGGAGCAAATGTTGGCGAGAATGGAAATAGTCCAAGGAATATTGTCCCCATTGCAATTGTAATCACGCCAAGTATCTTTGTAAGGATCTCTTGATATTGATCAATCAAACTTCCGAGCCCACCAAAAGCCAAACCATAGGATGCAAAGAGAAATGTAAATCCGAGTACAAAAAGAAATGAGCCAAGAAATACTCGACCCTTTGTGGTGGCATAACCAGTCGCATAAGCAACATATCCAGGGACTAGCGGCAGAACACATGGTGATAAAAAGGAGATCAACCCAACTAAAAGCGCAATTGGCAGCGCAGCGAAGAGCGTTCCGCTACTGAGTTGATCTACAAAGAATTTACTCATTCTGACTCAATTTTATCAACGAGCTCTGAAAGAGATGCGGTAGTAACTACTCCAGAGATGCGACCAGCTACGCGGCCTTGCTTATCTAGCACCAAAGTCGTTGGAATCGCATTCGCCGGCAAGGTCTTGCTAAACCCAATCAGAATTGAATCATCAATAAGCGTTGGATATGGGCTCATATTCTTGCGCACAAAGGCTTCGGCATTTACTGGATTATCGCGAGTCAATATTCCAACAAAATTAATCTCAGAATATTTCTCAGACATTGCTGATAGGACTGGCTCTTCCGCTCTGCATGGCGAACACCATGATGCCCAAACATTTATCACTGCCATCTCGTTTTTAGGTAGAGAGAATTTAGTGCCAAGCAAGGTCATGCCCTTAATTGTTGGCGCCGCAACTCGATTCTTTATTGCAATATAAGTTGTTGCCCCATTGCCAGCAATGAAATCTTCCCGAGCAGTTGAAGTGCTGACATTTCCACATCCAGATAGAAGCAAGAGCGCAACAACTGCAACAGATAGCTTCTTCATGAAAATTTCTTACTTCTTCGGTAGTAAGTGAACGGCAGGCTCGGAGTAGGAAGTTCCAGAAATTAAACCTTCATCATCGAAATGAACACCGGTCACGGAAGCTAAAGTGCATTCACGTTTGCGAGGATCATGAATCAAACGACGACCTTCAATTGCACTTCGTAGAATCCAAATAGGTAGTTGGTGTGAAACTACAATTGCATCCTTATCTCCAGCCGCTTTCTTTGCATCAAATATTGCAGCGAGCATACGATTAATCTGTTCTTCATAAGGCTCTCCCCAAGAAGGTTTCCAAGGGTTATATAGATGACGCCAAGCAGATGGATGTGTTAATACTCCATCACCAATTCCAAATGGCTTACCTTCAAATACATTTGCAGCTTCAATCAAGCGATCATCGGTGTGAATGGCAATATTATGAGCGCGAGCGATTGGAGCCGCCGTCTCTTGAGCGCGTTGCAGAGGAGATACATGAAGCGCGCCGAGATTAATTGATTTAGACCATTCGCCAAGCATCTGAGCCATTTCTTGACCCCGAGCAGAGAGACTCCACCCTGGTTGGCGTCCGTAGAGAATTTTTTGAGGATTCTCGACCTCTCCATGACGCACTACATGCACTGTTGAACTCATACCCTAAGCATAAAGCGCAATTCCCAAGGCAATCTCCTCAGCAATGGTTAAGGTTGTCACATGGCGCTCAAACCTAATCGAGCAGCCTTTTTCGATGTAGATAACACCCTTGTTCGCGGGTCCACTCTCTACTTTCTCGGACGAGGCATGTATCAGCGTGGGTATTTTACAAAAGCAGATATCTCTCGCTTTGTAGTCGCCAATCTTCGATTTCGAATGACCGGAACCGAGAAGAAGGAAGTTATCGAGCGCTTTCAAAATGCAGCAACTGACTTTATTGGCGGCCACAACGTTGTAGATATTCTCAAATTGGGAGAAGAAATTTATGACGAATTCGTTTCTCCAAAACTTTGGGAACGTACTTGCGAGATAGCACGCGATCACTTAGCAAAAGGTGAGAGCGTTTGGTTGGTTACGGCCGCGCCGCAAGATATGGCTGAGATCATCGCAAACCGACTTGGTTTCACGGGAGCAATTGGAAGTAAGGCTGTAATAAAAGATGGAATTTACACCGGTGCGCTAGATGGCAAATTACTTCACGGTACCGAGAAAGCTGTTGCGATTCGCAAACTTGCAGAAGAGCAAGGTTACGATTTAAAGGATTGTTATTCTTATTCAGATAGCCACAATGATCTTCCGCTTTTGACCGCAGTAGGACATCCATCTGCAATTAATCCAGATGCAATACTTCGAATCAAAGCTCTGGCCGAGGGTTGGCCGGTGCATGACTTCCGCCGGGCACGTTATCTCAATCGTCTCTTAGGACCTGCTGTTAGTCGCCTTGCGGCCCTCGGTACTTTATTCGTCCCACGCAAGCGACGATAAGCCAATTCGCGCCAAGGTGCGCAAGACCGCTAATGTAGGCAGGTTATGGAAATTCGCTCTTACGCCGATTACCTGCGCTCACTCGATGACCAGGCTCTTATTGCCTTGTTTGAAAGTCGAAGCGATCTGACAGCTCCTGTGCCATCAGATATTGCAAGTCTTGCAGTACGTGCTTCATCTATTCCTAGCTTGGTTCGAGCAGTTGATTCACTAAATAAATGGCAACTTCAGGTGCTTGAAGCCGCATCACTTTTGGCAGAGCCCTTCACCGAGAAAGAACTCCTTTCGCACACAGATAAAAGCGCGAAATTTGTTATCTCAGCACTTGTTGACCGCATCCTTATTTATGCAGATAAAGATGGTTTTCGCTTACCTTCAAACCTTCGAGAAGTACTAGGAAATGAAGTTGCAGCACTTGGACCTGCATCTGCAAAGAAATTAAAGTTAAAAGATTTAGAGAACGCACCCGCGGCATCTAAGAAAGTTCTCGATGCAATGGTGTGGGGTCCGCCGCGTGGCGCAGTTTCTGATGTCAAGAAGCCAAACCCGGGGCTAGCTTGGCTACTTGATCAGGGATTTGTTTCTCCAGTCAATCAACAAACCGTTGTCTTGCATCGTGAAGTTGCAATTCACCTTCGTGGAAATAAAATTCATAAAGAATTACTGATTCAACAGCCTGAACTCGAGGGAAGAAAAGTTGATGCAAAGAGTTTGAAGGATGCATCAATCTCAAATGTCACAACCTTCTTAAGATGGACTGAAGAGGTTCTAAATTTTTGGGCACAACAACCAGCAAGTGCGCTAAAAGCTGGCGGATTAGGAATTCGTGACTTACGCGAGATGACTTTGCACTTGGGTGTATCTGAAGACTGCGCATCTTTTATAATTGAAGTTGCATACATCAGCGGACTCGTAACCATTGATCCTGACGATCGCATTTTGCCTACACATCAATTTGATATCTGGTTGGCACAACCTGCATCAGTAAAATGGGAAACGCTAATTTCTTCCTGGCTCATTACATCCCGCATGAGCGGTTTAGCCGCTGCCCCAATGGGCCCAGAACTCGATCGAAGCAATGCAGCGTTACTTCGTCGCACGATTCTTACGATTCTTGAAAGTTCAGAAAATATCTCTCCGTCCGCAAATAGTCTGATTGCAGCAACACAATGGCGCCTTCCTTATCGCCGCACAGGTGGAATCGCGCCCGAGCAGATTCAATGGGTTATTCGTGAAGCAGAGTGGCTTGGAATAACCGGCCAGGGTGCGCTATCGCCATATGGGCGCTTGTTAATGCATGGTGAAGAGTTGGCATCAATTGATAAAGATTTACCTGCCACGGTCGATCACATTTTGATTCAGGGTGATAACACTGCAATTGCTCCAGGTCCGCTCGAACACGAAATGGCGCAAGAGCTTGATCTCATCGCAGATATAGAATCCCGAGGCACAGCAACAGTATTTAGATTTGCAGAGAGTTCATTACGGCGCGGACTTGATCACGGTCGTACCGGTGATGAAATTCTGGCTTTTTTAAAGAAAGCTTCAAAGACACCTGTTCCTCAAGCACTCGAATACCTCATTGGAGATATCGCTAAGAAGCATGGAAAATTAAGAGTTGGCAATGCTTCATCCTTTATTCGTTGTGAAGATACTTCTCTCATTACCCAGATTCTTAAAGATAAAAAAGTCGAAGCACTTGGTCTTCGGCGGATTGCGCCTGAAGTCATGATCTGTACTCATGATGCACAGGATGCAATGAATGTTTTGCGTGCAGCCGGATATCTACCTGCAGGAGAAGACTCTCAGGGAATTTTATTGAGTGGTCCGCGAATTATGCGGGCACAAACCAAAGCGCGACCTCCGCGCATCATTGGCGAATTTGAGAAATTAGAACAGTCACAGCTTGAAAAAGTGGTTCGGACAATTCGAACTGGAGAAAAATCGAGCGCAAAGCAGAGCACTCTTCGCGATATCTCACATGAAGCACTCGGCTCACTCCCACGCACGACCGCAAATGAAACTCTTGATTTGCTTACCAATCACCTTCGTGAAAACCCAACTAAATCTCTATCTATTGGTTATGCAGATAACAATGGATTGGTTTCTCATCGAATCATCGATCCACTCAAGATTTCAGCAGGTTCATTGATGGCGCGGGACCATGCCACAGGTGAGGTATTAACCTTTAGAATTCCGCGTATAACGGGGGTTGCAGCGCTATGACAAGCGAGAACAGCAATGAATACGGCAGACTTACCCCCATGTTGCCTGCAATTGAAGCGCTCGTGAAATGCGAATCACCTAGTGAAGATCTTGATGCCTGTCGCTCAGTTGTAACTCTAGCTAGTGATATTGCCACTCGTGTTCTTGGAACCCCTGCGCAAATAAAAGAGATTGAAGGGCGTCCGGTTTTTTGGTGGGGCAGCGAACGTCCAAAAGTTTTAATACTCGCACACCTGGATACAGTCTGGCCAATTGGTTCTTTCACTCCACTTTGGAGCGTTGAAGGTGATGTAGTTCGCGGTCCTGGTGTATTTGATATGAAGGCCGGATTTGTTCAAGCTCTCTACGCACTCAAAGGTATTGAGGGAGAAGTCGCTCTTATTGCAACAACTGATGAAGAAATTGGAAGCCACAAATCGAAAGCGCTTATCAAAGATTTATCTTCAACAGCTGATGCTGTACTTGTTCTTGAAGCTTCTCTTGACGGCAAGGTGAAGACCGGACGAAAAGGTACTGCGATGTATCAAATTTCGGTTCACGGAAGAGCTTCACACGCAGGACTCGAACCAGAGAAAGGCGTCAATGCAACGACCGAGGTTGCTCATGTCATTCTTGCAATGTCAGCACTTGAAAATCCAGAGCATGGCACAACCGTAGTTCCCACTTTATTGCGTTCAGGAAATAGCATCAACACAGTTCCTGATTTAGCAGTGCTTGAAATTGATGCACGTTCTTTTTCAGAGGCCGACCTTCAGAGAGTTGATGCCGCAATAAATAAGATTGCTGCAGTTCTTCCAGGTGCTCGCATTGAAGTTGCGGGTGGATTGCATCGTCCGCCATTGCAGCCATCATCAACTGCTGCTCTTTATGAAATTGCAGAGAAAGTTGCAGCCGAGATAGGTATGCCACCACTTGGATCAGCAGAAGTTGGTGGAGCAAGCGATGGTAATTTCGCTGCTGCTACTGGCGCCCGCGTATTAGATGGCTTAGGTGCCGTCGGTGGTGGGGCACATGCTGCAAACGAATGGGTAAGCCTGTCTAGTATCGAACCGCGAAGCGCTTTCTTACATGCATTCATTAAAGAGTTGCTCGCATGAGCGACGGACCTTTAATTGTTCAGAGTGATAAGACACTCCTTCTAGATATCGATCATCCTTTATCTGTCGAATGCCGACGTGCGATTGCGCCCTTTGCAGAACTCGAACGCGCACCAGAACACATGCACACATATCGCCTTACCAATCTTGGTCTCTGGAATGCACGTGCCGCTGGCCACGATGCTGAAATGGTTATCGATACATTAATTAAGTACTCACGTTATGCGGTCCCTCACGCACTACTCGTTGATGTCGCAGAACAGATGTCACGTTATGGCCGCCTTCGTCTTGAAGCTGATCCGGTTCATGGATTGATTCTTGTAACAACAGATACTGCAGTTCTTGAAGAAGTTATTCGGGCAAAGAAAATCGCTCCACTTCTTGGAATTCGAATCGATAATGAAACTATCGCAGTTCATCCAAGCCAACGCGGTGCAATCAAACAATCTTTGCTGCGTCTAGGTTGGCCGGCTGAAGATTTTGCAGGTTATGTTGATGGCCAAGCGCATCCCATTGAGCTCAAGCAAGATGGATGGAAGATTCGCGAATACCAAGAACATGCTGCTGAGGGATTTTGGCATGGTGGTTCCGGTGTAGTTGTTCTTCCCTGTGGCGCCGGTAAAACAATTGTCGGAGCTGCAGCTATGGCTCACGCAAAGGCGACAACTCTTATCTTGGTAACAAACACAATTGCTGCTCGTCAATGGCGTGATGAATTATTAAAGCGGACAACGCTCAATGAAGATGAAATTGGCGAGTACTCAGGCTCTAAGAAAGAGATTCGTCCTGTAACTATTGCTACTTATCAAGTGATGACAAAGAAGAAAAACGGCGTTTATTCACACTTAGATCTCTTCGATAGCCATGACTGGGGTTTGATTATTTACGATGAAGTTCATCTACTTCCTGCACCAATCTTTAGATTTACCGCAGATATTCAATCTCGTCGCCGCTTAGGACTTACCGCGACTCTCGTACGCGAAGACGGCATGGAAGGTGAAGTATTTTCACTAATCGGTCCAAAGCGATTTGATGTTCCTTGGAAAGAAATTGAAGCTCAGGGATATATCGCTCCAGCAGAATGTATTGAGGTTCGCGTTAATCTGACTGAGGCCGAACGTCTTGCCTACGCAACAGCAGAACCTGAAGAGCGTTATCGATACTGCGCAACAACTCGTACAAAGCGTGATGTTGTTCAAGAACTTGTAAGTCTGCATGCAAATGAACAGATCCTTGTTATCGGTCAGTACCTTGATCAACTTGATGATTTAGGTGAAACTCTTGGCGTTCCAGTAATTCAAGGTTCAACCCCACAAAAGGTACGCGAAGAGTTATTCCATGCATTTAGAACTGGTGAAATTACATGCCTTGTCGTATCAAAGGTTGCTAACTTTTCAATTGATTTACCGGAAGCAACAATTGCTATTCAAGTCTCTGGTGCATTTGGTTCTCGTCAAGAAGAGGCACAACGATTGGGCCGCATCTTGCGTCCTAAAGCAGATGGTCGAGGTGCGCGTTTTTACTCAGTAGTTTCTCGCGACACTATTGATCAAGATTTCGCGCAGAACCGCCAAAGATTCTTAGCAGAGCAGGGTTACAGCTACACGATTATTGACGCTGACGATGTTTTTCAAGGGAAGATCTAAAGCGTTCTGGATCCACTCTCCAAAAATCATGATGCTCGCCATCTATTTGAATCACTGGGACTTTATCGCCATATAGTTTTTCGAGTTCAGGGTCACTTTCAATATAGATTATTTCAATCTCAAAATTGAGCTCTGGCTGCAGGCTCTCAAGAATGGTCACAGCATCTTCACAGAGGTGACAGCCGTGGCGGGAATAAACGGTGACCATATCTATATTCTCTCACCCTGATAACGTTGCCCGCTATGAGGAGCCTTATTCAGCGCACAAAACACGGCGCTCTCCCCCTCGGCTTAATTCTTGGCTTGATCTTTGGCTTACTCACTCCCCTTAGCGCAGAGGCGATTACTCCATTTCTTCAACGCGAGGCAACTCAATGGGGATACATCTACGCGGGACCCAACACGACCGAGAAGCAGATTCCTCGCAAAAAAGTTGCTTACCTTGAAGCCAAATCTAAGTTTATTGTTAACTATAAAAATTTTCCTGAGTGGGCAAAGAAAGACTTACAAGCAGCGGTAGATGTTTGGTCGGCAAGTTTTACTTCTTCAGTTCCAATTACCATCGATGCGAGTTGGACTCGAATTACTTCTTCAGATGTTCTTGGAAGCGCGAGACCTGGAGATTACTTTGCAGGATTTAGCGGCGCTCCAGATTCAAGTCTCTGGTATCCATCAGCATTGGCAAACGCAATTGCAGGCAAAGATCTCGATAGCAAGCAATCTGAGATTGTAATTCAAGTAAATTCAAGTGCTCAGTGGAATGAACGCAATGACGGAATTTCTCATGCAAACGAGTACGACCTGCAATCTGTCTTCATACATGAAATGGGCCATGGACTTGGTTTCTTATCAACTGATTCCTATGATCCTTTTTTAGGTTACGGAAGTATCGATGAACCAACTCCATTTGATGCATACGTACAAGTTGAAGATGGCAGGCGCCTTGCAGATCTTCCATCACCATCACTCGAGCTTGGTGATGCCATCACTTCTAAACTTGTCTGGGCTGGTCCGCTAGGTATTGCAGCAAATGGCGGCGAGAAGCCGCTTCTTTACACGCCACGTAGATATGAAGATGGTTCTTCGGTCAGCCACCTTGATGAAGCAACTTTCGGAAAATCACTGCTGGATAATGTAATGACCCCGAATCTTGATGCTGGTGAAATTTTTCGCGCTCCTGGGCCACTTTTATTGGCGATGATGGAAGATATGCGTCGCAAGCCTCCGGCAGGGATTGCAGTTGGTATTCCACAAGAAGTGCGAAATGTTTCAGCACTGATTGCTGACGGAAGTGCAATCGTCACCTTTGATCCACCAGCAAATGCGCGAACCGCTCAAATCACTTCTTATTCGATACGAAATGTTAAGACTGGCCAAATTAAATCTTCAACCACCTCACCTGTTATTTTCGCGGGACTTAAAAATGGAACCTCTTATACCTTTGCGGTAACAGCTTCTAATTCAAATGGAACCTCTGAACCAGTTAATACTCAGAGCGTTACACCGCAAGCTGGTTGGAAGAGAACAGCTATTGATGCCAAGAGCGATGCAACTTTGGTGACAAGTGCAAGCTTTAATGGCCAACCAGTCTTGGCATATCTCGACTCCAGAAGTGGAGATTTAAAGATTGCTCGCTGGGATGGAAAAGCTTGGA
Organism: Actinomycetota bacterium; assembly: GCA_009699765.1. Lineage (GTDB taxonomy): Bacteria > Actinomycetota > Actinomycetes > Nanopelagicales > Nanopelagicaceae > Planktophila. Next base: position 3,857 of record WLNN01000004.1, on the reverse strand, counting down.
TCAAAACAACTGTAGATGGCGCTGGGGGTTCTGGTGGCAGAACGAACACTGCCATTAAGGGTGCGCTCTCGCTCTGCGTCAATGGCAGTGGCAAAGCTCAAACACTACATATCTTTTATGCGGATAAAGAAAGCACTGACCTTCGTTATGCAAGATACGACGGTAAGAAATTCACCTTTGAAATCGTCGATGGCGACGGTGCTGCAGTAAATAACTATGAGGACCCTATTCGCGTTCGTACTGCCAGCGATGTAAGTGTGAGTAGCGCGTGTGTTGCATCATCTGGTGGCGTTCAAGTTTTCTATCGCGATGAGAGTCAAGGAATTCTCTTGGGCGCTGTCAAGAGAACTGCATCAAAGAGCTGGGATTACGAACTAGTTGACGGTGATCGCAAAACTGACGGTCGCTCAACCGGCGACGTTGCATTCCACCTGAAAGCAGCCTTCAACGGCAAACAAACATTCGTTCTTTACGATTCGGTGCTAAATCTCAATCAGAAGAAGGAAGTCACTGCGGGAGAAATTCGAGTTGCAACGCGAAGCGATTTATCGCCATCAGGTTGGAGTTACCAAACCCTTGAAGCTTCCGTCATAGAGACTCCGGTTCTCGGTTATGACGTTGCGCTCAGTAAAGACCTCAAAGGAATTTTTGCTACTTGGTTAAGTGCAGCTCCAACTTCCTTGCCAAATGCAAATAAGATTCGTTGGAGTTACATTCAGAAAATACCAACCTCTGAAAGTGCAACGACCGAAGCTTTCGGAAAACCATCTCAATACCTATCGACAGATGGATCCCTGATTGCCTTTAACTGCGAGAACCGTCTTTGTGTCGCGGATAAATCAAAGGGCTCTACAAAGATTAGTTATGTTGCGGCAAGCGAAAACCCAGATGGAATAAGTTCCACCTGGGTTGTCGTGAATCGTGTGAAATATCTTGTCGCTGGCATCAATGGCCAACTACAGATGCTTCGTCCTTAAGTTACTTAACTTAAAAACAGTTATTAAAAATTGACTACTTGGCGTTACGACGCTGAATACGTGTCTTCTTAAGAAGCTTCTTATGCTTCTTCTTAGCCATACGCTTGCGACGCTTCTTGATAACGGAACCCATAAGTCACGCTCTTCCTATTAGTTGTGCCCGAGATATGTTGCTGGATGAATCGATGGCAAAGGTTACCGCGATACGAGGGTAAAAATCGAAACGGTTCCATCGCTAGCGCTAGCCAGCCCAGTAACGCCTCGCTCCTTTGAATACTGGAGAGATATCGGTGTAACTAGGCCAGGAAGGGCTGTAGCCGCCGTTATCACGCCCTTGTTATCGAAGGTGATCACAAGCAAAGCTGGCGCAGAAGGCTTCCATTTAGAAATACCAGTGATGGCGCTCTTGCTCGATAGAGCTAGATAGGAGTTGCCATTCGCACTTAACGTTCTAGATGGCCCAACACTTGGAATTCGTAAAGTCCACGTTGGAGCAAATACAGATGTGAATTTCGTGATTGCAGTCTCTGTGACCTTACCGGTAATTACTGGACCGCTGGCAAGGAATGAAGAGTCACCAGAGATCCAACTACGTGAAGCTTTTGGTGCTGAACTACGAACTAACTTTGTAATTGCACCAGTTTTTGAAATGCGAATAAGTACTCCGTCACGAAGACCAGCAGCTTTCTTGCCAGCAAGTGCTTCAGCACTAGATCCGTAGATTGTGCTAGATCCATCAGAGTGTCGGACTACAGAGTTGAACTCACTCTTTGAAGTACCGATAAAGACCATCTTGCTGAAGATTCCCACCGTTGATGCGGAAATAAAGAATGGACGAGTAGTCAGAGAGCCCACAATTGAGATTCCAGAATTTGTTGCCGAAATTGAAGAAGCCATTGGGATTTCACTCAGACCATTTTCAGTTCTTGGTGCTAAGTAAGTTGCAACTAATTCACCTGTTGGTGAAATCTTCCAAAGCGCTAGGTAGCTCATATCCTGGCGGAGTGCGGTGGATGTTTCGCTAACCACATTATCTGGGTTATCTATCCCAGCTGTGCTAGTTGGTGTTTCGGTGGGATTCAATAATGCGGCCGAACCAGTAAGCCAAATGTTTCCCTGAAAATCAATTGTCGAGGCAGTAAAGACTTCATCAGCGCCAGAATCAATTGTGCGTTGCCAAGTCTGAGCTCCTGATAAATCAAAAGCGGTTAGAGAGATATCTGAACTCGATGAACTCGTATTAGCAATATAAATCAGGTTTCGCCCTGATTGAACAACGCTTTCGCTGCCCACCGGCGCAGAATAAATTGAACCAAGTCCAACTGGAACAGCCTTTGGCGCGGCCGCCGCATGAGGTGAAATTAATATTAGAGATAGAGCGAGGACAAAAACGCGTTTCATTCTAAGCAAGTTCTTGGGATCGATTAGCAGCAGCTGCCATTGCCTCTGCAACAATCGCAGGGAGTCCTGATTGAGAAAAAGAAGCGAGTGCAGCAGCAGTTGTTCCATTTGGGCTAGTGACTTTTTCTCGAAGAGTTGTTGGTGAATCACCACTCTGATCTAACAGCGCAGCTGCGCCTACAATAGTTTGAATCGTAAGTGTTGTTGCATCTTCACGTGAGAGCCCAAGTGCAACCGCTCCATCAATCATTGATTCCACAAATGCGAAGAAATAGGCGGGCCCTGATCCACTAGTTGCAGTGACGGCATCCTGAAGAGCTTCAGGGACTTCAATTGCTTTACCTGTAGCCGCAAGAAAATCAGAGACAAATTTCTTCTGTGACTCGGTGACTCCAGCTCCCAATGAATATCCAGATGCACCTAGGCCAATTAAGGCAGGAGTATTTGGCATCACTCGAACTACGGGATTGTTCTTGCCAAGGCCTGACGCAATTGATGCAATTGTCTTGCCAGCTGCAAAAGAGATAACAAGTGTCTCAACTGAAACGTGTGGGGCAAGATCGGCAAGCGTTGAAGTCATGTCTTGTGGCTTTACAACTATTAATAAGGTCGATGATTTCGCTGCCACCGAAGTTAAATCTTGATGAACGATGGAATAACGCGCTTCTAGTTCAACAGCACGTTCTGGGCGTTTCTCTGCAAAGGAGATTTCAGAAGGATTAACTCCACTTCGAATCAAAGCCACGATAAGAGCTTCGCCCATAACGCCTGCTCCGATTACTCCAATGTGATTAGCCATGGCGTAAGAGTACGCGTAGGCTCTCGCCCTATGTCAGAGGTTAAAGCAGGTTTCGCGCGTGACTGGATTGAATTCTCAGATCCAGCATCCCCCGAAGAAATCTACAAATGTGACCTCACCTGGCTCACTTCTAATTGGACTTGTATCTACGGCGATGGTTGCAAAGGTGTCTTTGAAGATCGTCCCAATGATGGATGTTGCACAGAAGGTGCAATGTATTCAGATGCAGCAGATGAAGAGCGCACATTACGTGCAGCAGAATTTCTTACTCCAGATATGTGGCAGTTTTATCAAGATGCTCGCCCAAAGAAGCCTGGTGGAAAACTTCGTATTACAGATACAGATGAAGACGATGAACGAAAGACTCGTACTGTCGATGATGCATGTATCTTCTTAAACCGAAAAGGTTATGAAGCTCCAGGATTTACTGGAACTTTTGGTTGCGTACTTCACCATCTTGCAGAAAAACGTGATTTGCACTTTGTTGATACAAAACCTGATGTCTGCTGGCAACTTCCACTTCGTCGTAGTTACGAGACACGCGAAGTCGGCGAACGTGAATATTCAATAATTGTAATTGGCGAATACGAACGTCTTGCATGGGGCGATGGTGGTGAAGATTTTGATTGGTACTGCACTGGAAATCCTGATGCGCACATTGGTGTCGAACCCGTTTACAT
>WLNN01000039.1 GCA_009699765.1 Actinomycetota bacterium | reverse complement strand
CCAAGCCCAATTAGTTCAACAACATTTGGAACATAGAGAACCATTAAGACGTGATCTGCCAACAAATAGACAGCGGAAATCGCTGCAGCAATAGTTGCTGCAGCGGTGATAAATGGAATTATTACAACCGTGGAGAAGCCAAAAATCATTATTAGTACTGCGATCGCTATTCCAATTGCCAAAACTCCTCCGCCGCGTAAATCTGAGGTCAAGATAGGTGTGAAATCACCTTGTATCGCCGGCGGTCCGGTGACCATCGCTGCGCCCAAACCTTCTTTCTGCAGGGCTCTGCGGAGATCTTCCGTTAATTGTGCCGCTTCCTTTAAATTAAACGTGGTGCCGACTGCAGAATAGAGAATCCCATCGAGAACTTTGTTCTGAACTATTTTCCCTGATGGAATCGCTTGAGCGGCTCGAGCGACTTTTGCTTTAAGTGTTTCAATCTCTGGGCTCGAAGCATGTTTGAAATAATAAACAACGGTAAAAGTTCCCTCTGAGTTTTCGCCAAAATTCTCAACTGTGATCTCTTCAGCTTTAGTTGAATCGGATCCTGGAACGGAAAGTGAAGTAGATAATTTGTCATTGACTCCCAGTGAGGCAAATACTCCAAATATTGCAATCGCAATCCAAGCTGCAATCACAAGAAGTCGGAAGCGAATTACTTGACGAGTAAATGCGCTTGACATCAGTGCTTACTTCACGAATTTAGGCAGATGTAAATCAAATCGTATTGAGATGAATCGAGTCATGATGACGACAAATCCTCCAACAATAACCGCTGCTGTTTGAGGAGTATTCAGAGCATGCAATAGAACAAAGGTGCTTGCCCCCATCAAAGCTGCAGTTCCAATAGTTTCGCGATGCAAAAGAACTGGTTCGACTTGGCAGAGAACATCTCGCAATAAGCCACCTGTTACGGCTGTGATGATTCCAAAAATAATTGATGAGTACCAAGGGATATCGAGCTCGTAAGCTAACTGAGTTCCGGACATAGTCGCCATAGCTAGCGCAAAAGTATCCATTGCTAGTAGCAAATTGCCGACCCGAGTAACTCTCCGAAGTGTCAAAGTAATGATGACGGCCGCAAGAACAGAGGCAAGAATCCAAGGATCTGTTACCCAAACTGGCAAAGCGCCTAGAAAAATATTTCGAAGTGAGCCGCCTGAAACAGAGGCGATTGTCGCGATAAATGCGATCCCTCCATAATCAAGGCCTCGGTCTGCGGCTATTCGAGCGCCTACTAGCGCAAATACAAATGTTGATAACAGGTCCAGCAGATGAAGCAAAGTCATGGGGCGAGTTTAGTCGCTCTCGCTAGTCGCGCGCCCTAAATCTGTGAGTGCCTGCCCGCTAACCCGATAAACAGTCCATTCATCCATCGCGTTCGCACCGAGTGATTTATAGAATTCAATTGAAGGTTCATTCCAATCCAGGACCCACCATTGAAAACGACCATAGCCACGCTTTTCGCAGATTGCAGCAAGATGTTGCAACATCGCTTTGCCATATCCACGTCCGCGAAATTGTGGCCGGATAAATAAATCTTCCAAATAGATTCCGTGCTTTCCCTGCCAGGTCGAATAGTTAAGAAACCAAATAGCGCAGCCAGCAATAGCTCCATCTATATCAACCACATCACAGAAGACTTTTGGGTCTTTAGTAAAGAAACTCTCGTGTATTTGATCGCGAGTAGCTTTTGCCTCTTCGGGGGCTTTCTCATAAAGAGCCAGCTCATAAATGAGGGCGAGTATCTCCTCAGTATCTTCGATAGTGGCTGGACGAATATTCATTGCTCAAGAGTAGTAAGTCAGAGTGCAATTATCTGGCTTGGACATCAACCCACCATTGAGCGCACACGAGTTGATTAGCGAGCCTGCAGTACGATAACGCTCATGTCATCAAGCACAGGATTAAGTAACGGTTTAAGTAAAGATAAGAATTGGTGGCGCCAAGCCGCTATCTATCAAATCTATCCACGCAGCTTTGCAGATATCGACGGCAATGGAATTGGCGACCTCAAGGGAATTACCTCCCGAGTGCCATATCTAAAGTCGCTCAGCCTTGATGCGGTCTGGTTATCACCGTTCTATCCCTCTGCTCTAGCTGATGGTGGGTATGACGTTGATGACTATAGAAATGTTGATCCAAAGCTCGGCACGCTAGAAGATTTCGATGAGATGCTCACTGAACTTCATGACGCAGGTATTCGAGTTTTCGTCGACATCGTTCCAAATCACTCTTCCAATCTCCATCAGTGGTTTTTAGATGCAATTAATGCAGAACCAAATTCACCTGAGCGCAGTCGATATATCTTCCGTGACGGACGTGGCGAAAATGGTGAGATTCCACCAACTGATTGGCCATCACATTTTGCGCCGTCAGCATGGACGCACGAATCTGTTTGGGGAGGAAAATATAACCAGTGGTACATGCACTGGTTTGCACCTGAACAGCCTGATTGGAATTGGGATAACCCAGAGGTAGAAGCTGACTTCCTAGAGACTCTTAAGTTCTGGGCAGATCGTGGAGTCGATGGCTTCCGAATCGATGTGGCACATGCGTTAAAGAAAGATCTCTCGGACCCACTTCGCATGCGCTCAACTATGGAGTATGAAGATCCACAGCCACTCGATGGCAATGGAATTTTGATGGACCGCACAGAGCTCTTTGAAGTCTACAAAACTTGGCGCAAATTATTTAACTCCTACGATCCACCTCGCGTTGCAGTTGCAGAGGCGAATGTCCATCCGAGTCGCATGCCTTTATATGCAAGCGAAGAGACTCTCGGACAGACATTTGATTTTCGTTTTATTGGCGCTCCATTTGATGGGGCTAGTTTTAAACATTGCGTTCAAGATAGCCTGACTCTGGCTAAGGAGAATAACTCTTCAACAACATGGACTTTGGGCAATCACGATCAAATGCGTTATGCAACCAAACTAGGACTGCATCCTGTTGTTGATCGCCAAGAGTGGCTCCTCTCAAATGGAACTTCACATCCTGTTGATTTTGAAATCGGAACTCAATGCTCGGTAGCAGCAAATACTTTCATTTTGGCGCTTCCTGGTTCAACTTACATTTATCAAGGTGACGAACTTGGATTACATGAAGTCGCCGATATTCCAGAGTCACAAATTCAAGATCCTGTTTATCTTCGTAATCACAAACAAGAGAAGGGCCGCGATGGAGCGCGAGTACCACTACCGTGGAAACTCGATGCAAAGAATTTTGGTTTCGGTGATGGCCAAACACATCTTCCTCAGCCAGATTGGTTTGGTAGCTACTCAGTAGAGTCACAGAACGGCCAAGCACATACTCCACTTGAGATTTTCCGAAAAGCTCTCAAGCTTCGTCGTGAACTTCAATGCGCAGAAGAACTAACGTGGCATAAAACAACCCGCAATGACGTTTTGCACTTTAGTCGTCCAAATGGTTGGAACTGCATCACAAACTTCAAGGGTGGGAAATATCCAATGCCTAAGGGCGAGATACTTCTTGCAACTCAAGCAATTGTGAATGGAAAGATTCCGGCGGGAACTACAGTCTGGTTCAAAGCGTAAGCTTGTGAAATTGAAAATCTGGTTCAAAGCGTAAGCTTGTGAAATTGAAAATGTGGTTCAAAGCGTAATTAGTTACGAGACTCCGAAGATATCGACCACAAAGATTAGAGTTTCATTGGGCCCAATTGGCCCAGCACCAGCGGCGCCATAACCCATATCTGGCGGCAGAATCAGTAGTCGACGTCCGCCAACTTTTGCACCTGGCAGACCCTTCTGCCATCCCTCGACTACCTGAGCTAAGGGAAATGTTGCAGGTGATCCAGATGTCCACGAAGATTCAATAATTTTTCCCGTTGACCACGCCATCAATGTGTAATGCACAGTCAGGGTTGAAGTTGGAAGTACCTGCGCACCTGTACCAACAATTACATCAGAGGTAGTAAGAACGGAAGGTGGCGTACCAGTCGGCGCTGAAATAGTTGGCGCCTCACCTGAATTCGCACTAACTACAGGCAGGGCTGCAATTGATGAGTTCTCGGTTGAAGGTGAATCAGACATATCTGTAGCTCCTAATATTCCAAGGCCCGCCATTGATAAGACAATGAGAGCGGCGAAAAGCGGGCGAAGTTTTTTCATCGGGCGAGAGTATCGATTCTTTCCTTTCCTCTGCATTAGACTCGCTGTTGGGGTCAAGAGGTCGACTTCACTCGGAATCTAATCTCGGGGAAATTTAATCTTGAGGAATATAAGGAGAACCACGATGGCAGCACGTAAGCCGCGTAAGCCACAAGCGGTTGATATCTTGGCAACACGTATCTATCGGTGGGTATCTGCCTACAACCTCCAATCTGATCCATACCTCAGCGGTCTAGCGCAAGCTATTGAAGAGAAGAAGGATCTACATATATTTGCAGAGATGGATCCGATGGAGTACTTACCTCATCCAGATGCAAATGTTGGTTTAGCTTCTGCCAGACTTGTCCGAATCCTTACAGTTATTCGAAATGTACTCGTCTTTGCACCCGTTGCACTTACCTGGGCTGCAGTTAGCGCAGCGACAACTGGATTCTCGCAATACATCAAGGAAAATGGCACAGATGTAGTCAACTTTCTTGATTTCTGGCAGAACGGTTACGATATTTTGGGCGAAGAGTGGAAAATTGGAAATGTCGCGAGATTGGACTTTGTAATCGTCCTCATCGTAATTGTGCTTACTCTCTACGTTTCACAAGCCGGCCATAAGGTCCGCACATTGCAGCGCTCAACAGAGAATGCAATCGATCGCGAACGCACCGCATTAGCCATTGAAATCCGCACCGCACTTGATGATAAGAAGAAAATCACTAATGTCACGATGAATGCCAGCCTGGCCGGATCAGTATCGCGATTGGTAGCGGCATCACAGAAGCTTGAAAGCGCCTCACGTGAAATAGATAAGGCAGCACGAAAGTTACCTCGTGCGTAAAGTACGCGAAGAAATAGAAGAAGAAGATTCAACACATCAAGGCGGTTGGCTCTTTGCTGACTCTTTTCTGGCCTTGATGGTGATCTTCTTGGCAACAATTTCTTTTGTGCCATCTCTTGGAGGTGGACTTACTGGAACTGGAAATATCGGAAATATCGCTGGCGGAAACTACGTCAAGGGACTCAACATTGCCTATGAATCTTTTGATGCAGCGCAGATCAAAAAAGATATTGATGGCTTTATTGCTGGCGAACGACTTCCCCGCAATTCAAAGGTTCTATTTGCAAAAATTGTCGGCGGATTTGATAAAAATACTGAAACAGATCAAGAGGGACAGTTTCGGGCATTATTATTTAGCGCTCAAATTACAAAAGCACAGATAGCTTATTTCTCGAGCGCAAAGGTCGATTTGGGATCGAGCAAGTTATTAAAGCCAAATCAGATTGTTCTGCGCCTTACACTTTCTCCGTAATCGAAAGTTATTTATAGACCGACTACGCTAAAGATGTATCCAAAGAATGGGATTACGACAATAAGTTTGCCGCGCACATCCTTCTGATTTACTCGGATAAAAGCTGCCCTTGTATCAACATCAACGCTCTCCGTTGAGGCAGACTTGATAACTCCGGTCTCCATGCCCTGACCAGCGACATCAACAACAACCTTTTGGCCAATAGAGTACGAACCTGAATGCTTATAAATCACGAGACTCGACTTAGCTGATCCCATTGCGCTTTCGAGGCCATCCTGAGGGTGCCCGATTCTAAATCCGAGGGCAAAGAGAACCACTAGAACTGCAAGCGCAGCAATTAACTTTGTCTTCATTGGGAAAGTCTAACCTACGCCTTCCGCTTATTGACGGACTTAGGCGCCGCCTTTTTTGTAACGGCACTCTTCTTCGCGGGATTTTTTGCGGGAGATGCAGTGCGAGCCTTTGAAGTCTCGCGTGTTGCCTTCTCGGTGATCTTGTTTAGCCATGCCTCTATATCCGCGTTCTCTGAAATTGGAGAGACCTTTACTGCAGGGATAACGGAAGCACTTACTGGTGCATCACTTGTGGACTTTGAGGATTCTGATTTTCTCGCGTTTAGTTTCGACGCAATCGGTGCAATTAAGCCTTTGAAAGTCGCGGACCAATCAACTGTTGAGAGGCGCTTCAAAGATGCTTGTGCCGCTGAAATATATCCAGCAAATCCCTGAGGCTTTTTCCTCCCAGCAGGTTGTGGTGAATTGGTTTGCTCTGATGCAGAATCTGCATCTTCATTTACATTTCCGGTACCCACGCCGAGCATTAACCGACTTGTTCGACTATCTGGGCGACCAACACCACGCCAAGTTGCAACCTCAATAACGCTCCCCTGGGTCATCTTTCCAATCACAATCTTCTGACCATCAGGCAAGTCAATTACGAGAGTTGAATCGGTGATAGGCAATGGCAGCTTAGAGACCTTTGCACCATTCTTCTCATTCTCAGAATTAGTCAATTTCAATTCCAATCTTATCTGTGTAATCCGCGGTACTGATCTCATCAAGGGTCACAGTAGAGGCTGCACGTGTTGAGGTTGCACGTGTCGAACAAGTTGTATTGCTTGGTGTCAGAACGAACTGCCATTTTGTAGTGGGCCAACCGGTTGCTCCAGGAAGTACATAATCACATTTAATAATGTCACCAGGAAGATAGTGGCCTAACTTATGAATTAAATCCGCAGAATTAATTTTAAAGAAGACTGACAGAGTTCTATTGGCGCAAGTATTCTTAATATCGCCACTTGAAGTCACAGGATCTCCTACTGTAAATGTTGGGTCACCAATTAAAACTGATCTAAATGTGAAGTCATCTCCATCGAACTCTCTCGTGAAATCAATAACGAGTCGCTTATCTGCCTCACAAGAAGCAACATTTACCTGACCTTGACCATAACCCAATGTTCCATCACTGCCTGTGCCGTCTTTGCCGTCAATTCCATCACGGCCGTTTGCACCATTCGATCCATTGATTCCATTACATGTATATGTGATGGTGCCTGCGCCATCGGTAAATTTGACTCCACCTATTAGGCATGGCCCTTGAGCTCCAGTAAATGCAACAGCCAAGACACTTGCACCCGCTGGTCCTGCAGCGCCAGTTGCACCAGTTTCTCCAACAGCTCCAGGTGCCCCAGGAAGTCCATCTTTACCATTCATTCCGATAAGTCCGTCTTTACCCGCAACACCGGCAGCACCCGGTTCGCCTTGAGGGCCGACTAAAAGTGCAAGGACTTGATTGAGATTTGCGGCAGCATTTTTTACGCCGAAGAAATAATTCTGGGAGTTTGAAGAGTTTGTTGTATCCGCGTACGCAACACCGATACGAGTCAGTGAGAGAACGAGGAGAACGACCGCGAACTTCTTCATGGTTGCATTATCTCTGAGTTTTTATCAAATGAGAACTTTTCCTCATTTGATGAATGGATTGAGCTATATATCGCATGTATTACCGGCGCTACAGCCGTTAGGAGCAGTAATAGGCCGGCTCTCTGATCCAGCAAAAGTGGCTTCTGGGAAATCTCACGAAATGCGATGAAGGTACTCAACGAGATGAGTGCAGATTCTAAAAGGATGTTTCTCTGAATGCGCTCAGTCTTTAAAACGCCGACTTTGTTAAATTTAATAAATATAAGTAGATATGGCAATGCAAATAGCACTGCAACGAAAGCCGAGCGAGCGGCGGATTCTGTCCAGATGTAAACGAATGCGAAAATGGAGGCAAGCACGATTAATCCAGTTAGCGGAGAGCTAACTCTTGCGATGAAGAAGGATTCATCTCGCGTAATTACATCGCGCTTGGATTCTAGAATAACTCCATCTGTGAATCCGCGGATTGCTAACAGCGCAAAGACAATTAGGACGTGCACTATAGTAATTGAGCGCAGTTGTTGCTCCGTGTAAATGACACTATTTACGAGAGCTTGTCCGAGATAGAAAACACCGGCCCCAACAACGCTAGAACCAATCACACCCACGAACTTGATTGGATCTTCACCCTCGAGTTTGCTCTTAGAAAAATCACGGCTAATCGTTTCGCGCAGTAATGCCGCGAAGAGTGATGGACCAACCCACGCGAGTCCGATTGCAAGAGCTATCAGAACATCTCTAACGCTGGTGATATTTCCAGTAAGAAGCTGGGCAGCCCAAAAACCTAACGTTGCGGTTAATCCAGCGAGGGCATCGAAGATTGCAAAGACGAGTACTAAAATAAATATTGTCATCGGGGTTGAGGCGAGACCTTGATTTCTTGAAACCTCTACAGCAGCTATTGCGCCAGCTATAAATCCGATAATTGGACTGATCCCATAATAGGTATTTGAAACTCGCTGCGCTACTTCACCTTCACGAATAAGCAAGAATCGCATAAGGGATGGTTTTAAGGCGAGCAGCGCATTGGTTCGCAGACGATAAGGAGCTTTCTCTAAGCGCTTCCAGAAACTCTCAGGTATTTCGAAGATTGGATCTGTCATACGAGGGAGAATTTGTGCGCTTCTAAAGGGTATAAATAAATACTTTCGAGCCCGGATAGTTGAGACGATTCCAGTAATAAATACAAAAGTTGCAATAATTAAAGTTAAATCAAAGAGGTTATAAGCAACGGTATATGTCTGTTGAGCAATAATATTTACACCGGCTACAACTGTTTGCGGAGATCCTTTTCCGCGAGTAACAATTGAATAAGACCCAGTTGGAAAGTCACTTGGCACATCTAGTGAATAGACAATATAACCCGCTTCGTTCTTCCCGCTCGAAGTAAAAGTAAGGGGATCTTCGCCATTTCCTTCTAAGGTAAGAATCCATGAATTTGTGTAAGCCCCTCCCCCAAGTACTACCTGCTGCGCGCGACCGCGTTCCCATGTAAGAAGTGGGATATCGAAAGCTTGTGCAGCAGTTGGAAGAGTGAAAATCGCAATCAACATGAGTGCGCTGAACTTTATTGAGCGCAACATCAATCATTCCTCAACGTATCAAAAATGAGCCAAATTCCAACTCCCACAGGAATTAATATCATCAGCATCTTCGGTGTCATCAAAGTACCGATCCAAGGAATGATGAAGAAGACCACACCACTTACATCTTCAGGTTTAGGTTTTTGAACGTCCGGTGATGGGTTTGAATCACCTTTCATCACCCATCCATTGATGGGATCTCCAGCAATAATGCGGTGGGTAAAGATTCCAACAGGCTCACCGCTAAATCGACGAGCGGTGTAAGCAACAATGTCACCGACCTTTGGTTGCGCACGAGGCGTGGGAGCGAGCAGAACTACATCTCCCGTATTAATCGCTGGCGCCATTGAGCCAGTTAAGACGATTCGCGCCTTAACAAATCCGGAGGCTGAAAGGATTGAGAATGAAATCAAAATTGCACTGAGTGCGTAACCTAAATATTTAAAGGTATTTCCAATTTTAGTATTTCTCGCTTGAGCTGGAGTTGCAATTCGCTCTGGAGGTGCCTGCACAAATATCTTTGGCTTCGTTGGCGTGATCTCTGAGGGCGTTATTAAAACCGTACGTTCACCATTTGCATTTGAAATTGTTACTAAAACTTTAGAATCTTCATACTGTGATGCGCCTTCAACCCAAATCTCTTCGGTAGATGTTTCATCAAAGAGTGGGCGACGAGTTGCCTCTTGAGTCATGGCTAATGATTGGAAGTCTGAATCGTAATTCGGCGGACAGCTGTGGCATCCGCAAATGAAAGTATTCTATCTGGATCAAAAACAATATTAATTGAAGACTGGTTATCGGTAAATTCTGTAGAACCGGCACTTGTGTCAGTCAGAAGATCGTAATCAATATAAGAGTTATCTAGAGATACAACGGTATTTGAATCTTGGAAGTAGAAGTGACCCAAATCAAATTGGGTATAAGAAGCGCCTCCCGCTGAAGTCGCAGATTCAGAGACGGTCAAAGCTGTTCCGGACTCTGCATAAACCTGGATGGTGAAATCCTTACCAACGCAAGTAGCATCGATGTTTTCAAGAATTACTGAATCGAGACTGAACTTACCTGTACCAACTTGATTGATATAGCCAGCATAAGGAATGACAGTAATTCCATCGTGGGTGTCACAAGCTGCTGTTGCCAAGAATCCTTGTGCGAATTCAAGTTTTGATCCACCGTTTGGAGTAAGTGCAATATTGGCACCGTATGCAATACCGGTAACTGCCAAAATCATTGCTATTGCCTTCACAAGGAAGGGTTTAGAAGAACCCTCTTCGACATATTCAGCGTCGTCAGCGAATGACTCATCAAAGTCATCACTCTTGTACCGCTTCAATATGTTCATTTTCTACTTTCTACAAATTCAACATTTCTCTTTCGGCGCAGATGGGCGCTCACTGTTGCCAGTGGCACCCATCTGCGACCTAGAGAATCGTTAAATGGGTTGGGTATTGCTTAGTTGCTGCT
>WLNN01000038.1 GCA_009699765.1 Actinomycetota bacterium | reverse complement strand
GCAGTTGCAAAGTCTGGCGGCATCTTGTTTCCAAAGGCCGCAGTCAACTCAGCCTCAGTGATTCCCAAGATCTTTGCTGCAGCAGCGGTATCTACCGCTGGTCCACCTTGTGCGCCTGGACCTTCATCCAAGGCTAGTGGATCTACAGCGGTAAGACCTTTCAGGCACTTTACGACCAAGTTCTTCTCTGCAGATTGTGCGTAGTAGTGATAACCATCTTTCGCTGTTGTTCTACCATTGCATTCATCAAGTTTGATAGTGCTTTTAGAACTTAGCGGCGCAAAGACCGCAACTCCATCCATCGCATAGCCAATTATTTTTGTCTCTGCATTCGGATTGTCGATATGTGATTCATATTCGATACCCTCACACCCGGTATACGCGTGTAAGTGGTATCCAGCAGTCGGATTGAAGTGTCCACCACAGTCATCAAAAGCTGCGATTGTGTAAGCGCCTAGAATTGCATCTACCGGAGCGGATGCAGATATCACCAAACCATTAACGGTAACTCCCAAATTGCCACGGGGAGAAGAAGTCTCACTTGCCAGAACTGGTGTTACAGGCACAAGAATTGAGGTTGGTACTGGCTTTGTTGTTTCGGTCCACTCCCATGTTCCTTCTACACAGTGATATTTGTAGGCATCTTGGACATCTGGGCGAGCAGCACCTTGGAATGCTTCTTTAGTATCGGTGACTTTTACCTTGCCTGAATCGTCATAGAGTTTCCACTTCACATCTTTATAGATCGTCGATAGATCCATTATGAATTGGCCATCTGCGTTATACATTTTTTCGCCATCGAGCCAGATACCTGAAACTTCAGCGGTTGAAGAAGTGGACTCAGGACAAAATGGCCCAATCTTGGCATCTACAGGTGAGCCCGTAACTTCAATTCGATAGCAGGTCGTCTTCGTGCCATCTGAAAGGGTGCAATCCTCGGTTGTAATCACTTTTGTGAGAGATCCCTCTAGAAAGTTAGCAGCTACAACTCCGGGTGCCACGAGGTCTGAAGATTTGGTATCTGAACTCAAGAGATTCAGGCCCGCAACGGCAATTAGAGCCGCTAGAACTGATGCCAAAACAGTGATTTTCAAACGATTATTTATGACTCTATTAAATGAATACATTTTTTATCCTTAAGGTTTTAATTGAATGCCCAGTGCATTCATAAGTACAGACTCAGTAATTCTTAGGTTGTTTGCTGCGGGAGCTAAATCTGGAGGATTTGATGTTCCAAAAGCAGCTTTCAAGGTATCAACAGTGATTCCCACAGTTAATTTCTTCATATATTCCTTCACTAGTTAGATGGATTTTAGTTATTTACCCTGTAGAAGTACTTAAAATACAAAGAATTATATTTTAGAAAGTTCAAGAGCTATCAATGGTCCTAGAGACTCGAACCATTTCTCATACCCGCGATTATTTAGATGAAGTCCAAAAGTATCTGGATCTTCGCAATACTGATGCTGGAGACGATTCGACGATTCATCTTTTAGTAATGGGTAGATATCGTTGTAAATAAATCCCAATTCTTCTAACTCTGGTCTTGTTTTTGAATTTACGATAATCATGCTCTCTGAGAACTCATCACTCCGTGGGGTTAATGAGTTCCAGATGACTGGGATTCCTGGCAATGCAACTCGAAGATTTCTGGCAACATCTAGAATATTCGTAATAACTTCCTTCTCGGAAAGTCGATACTTTCCAAAATCGTTAGTTCCAATCATCACAATTAGTATTTCCGGTAGTGAGGAAGTAATGGCAGGAACTAGCGATACCAAATCAGAAGTTGTATGTCCTGGAAATGCAAAATTAGTTACGTAGTGCTCTTGCAGCCAATACTGCCAAGGCCCGCCGTGAGTGATGCTATCTCCGGCAAAAACAACTCTTCGTTTCAATTGATTTCCTCTTTCATCCAGAAATCCAAAGCTTCTGGCGCGTATTTCGCCCATGTCGCGTTGGAATGTGCGCCTTTTGTAAGAACCCTTGTTCGTAAGTTGAGTCCATCCCTATAGCCCCTTGAGCGAATTATTCGGTCAGCAACTTTTTGAGAATTTTCATATTTGGCATCCAATCCCTTGGTGCCTCGGCTCATCCAAAGCTTGTGTCGGCCTGGTTCCGGGAAATCCATAGCCATTTTCTCCGCCAATACATCTCCGCCTATTACCCAATGAGGGGAAAAACTTAAAGAGGCGTGAAAGAAGTCAGGATGTTTTATAACACCATAAATTGATGCCAGCCCACCCATGCTGGCGCCAACAAGTGCGGTTGATTCTGGAACTAGAGAATGATTTATTCGTGCAGCAATTCTTGGCACAATCTCTTTAGTAATCAAATCTAAAAGGTGATCAGATGTCAGAGTCTTTACAAATTCGTCTACAGAACCTGGATAAAGCCCATAGTTTTCAATCATCCAATCATTCTTGGAGTTCATGTAACTAGCAGGTGTGTATTCTTTCAATCTACCCAAGGGGTCTTCTGCATAAGGTGTGTGATAAACACAGATAACAGTTGGGGGAGTTGTTCCATATTTTTCTGCTATACGAATTCCCGATTGCGCCAGTCGCCAAGTTGCTCTCTGGTGAGGGTTAATCCCAATATTTCTCTTATCTAAAATATTCTGACCATCATGAGCCACCAAAAGGTGACTACCCGGCTTTTCTGGAGACCAGTAATCGACGGTTCTACTTCCAATTTGAACTTTATAGACACGTCCTGGAAGACCGCGAACCTGGAATTCTTCAATATCTAGCATCTCGGTCTTTATCCCTTTGACGATCCAGCGACTAATCCAGTGACAAGATATTTTTGTAGAACCATAAACAAGGTGAGAACTGGAATTGTTGCCAATAAGGCTCCAGCGGTGAATGGCCCCCAGTTTTTTGCATAAGAACCATAAATGAATTGTTGAAGTCCAACAGCAAGGGTCATTTTTGGCCCATCTAATCCAAGAATGACCGAGGAAATTAGATATTCATTAAGAATTCCAATAAAGGAGAGGAGGAAAATTACGACAAAAACTGGGGTCGCAAGAGGAATGATGATTTTTGTGAAGATCACTGCATGGCTGGCGCCATCAATTTTGGCAGCTTCGTCAATATCGCTCGGTATTGTGTCGAAGAATCCTTTAAGCATCCAGGTATTTACACCAAGCGCGGCTCCTGTGAAAATGAGAATCAAAGGAAGTTGATGGCCTAAACCAAGTAAAGGAAAAGTATCACCGAGTGAATTAACTATCAGGAATAGTGTTGTAGCTGCGAGTAGTTGAGGGAACATTTGAACGATCAATATTGCATTAAGTGTGATTGCTCGACCTTTAAATTTATGACGGCTGAGAGAATATGCTGCTGCAGAGCCAAGTAAAGTTTGTAGCAATGCAGCGGTAGTTGCAACGACAAGTGAATTGCGAACCCAAACCAGGTAAGGCTTCTCTTCGTTTGAGAACAGAGCGTTGAAGTTATCGAAACCCTTATGGACTGGAATTAACTGCTGCGTACTTAACTGATTAGTTACATCAAAAGCGGCAGAAATCATCCAGATCAAAGGAAATAGAGAGAAAATCGCAACAATAATCCCGACAATATGGCGCCAAAGAATTTTGGTGAACCAGCGACGAACTTTTTTCCGGGAAGTAATTTGCATTTAATTCATCCCTTCCATCGTTTTAATACGCTTCAACCCGTAGATTGATAAGAATCCGATAAGCACGAAATTCAAAATGGAAAGTGCGCTGGCTAGTCCGTAGTTATTACCTTCTTGAGAATTAAAGGCTAATTTATAAGTGTATGAAATCAGAATGTCAGTAGCGCCAGCATTTCCGTTTGAATTTGAGAAGGTTGGCCCACCTCCGGTGAGAAGATAGATAATTCCGAAGTTATTTAGGGCCATAGCGCCAGCAGCAACTAATAGAGGGCCAACAGTACGAAGAACTAGCGGAAGCTTAATTTGCGTAAAGGATTGGAAATTTGAAGCTCCATCAATATCAGCTGCCTCGATCACTTCACTTGAGATAGCTTGGATTGCGCCGGTAGTAATTAAGAACATGTAAGGGAACGAGATCCAGACTTCCACAAGCAAAATCGCTAGCTTTGCCCAATATGCGTCTGTTAGCCAAGGTATATCGCTATGGAACAAGCGATTAATAACTCCATTTGAAGTCTGGAAGAGACCTGCCCAAACAAGTATCGAGAGCACGCTTGGAATAGCTAAAGGCGTGATGAATACAGTTCTATAAATTCTTTTACTTTTCATTTCGGCGAGATTGAAAACAAGAGCTAACACCAAACCCATTATGAAAGAGAGAAAAACTGCCAAAATTGCGTTAATGAATGTCCAAAGAAGAACAGCTAAAAGCGGGCGTCGAACTTCTGAGTTATTGATGATTGAGGTGAAATTCCTGAAGCCAACATTTATCTTCCAACCAGGGTACAAAATATCACCTGACGAATTCACCATTTGTCCATTATCGTTCGGACTATATAGAGATTTAGTAGTCAAGTCAGTAATCTGATCTTCTTTTTCTGAGTAAATTCTACCTGGTTGGTATGCCTCAAGATATTCAAAATCAGAAGGAGAAAGAATTAGTTTCGAATTTACGTGAATGCTTAAAGTTTGTAATTCTTGCGAATAGTCTGACTGAAGGCTTTCGTCGAGAATTTGATAACCCTTAATTGCAAGAAGTTTTCCTTCCGGAGAAAACCCTAAATTATCTCTATTAAGTTTATTAAAAGATTGACTATTTCCGGCCCAGTAGCTTCCGGCATATTCAAAGACTGCAAAGACTTTGCCGTCTGAATTCCCAATAGTAATGACGTAATTGATTGGAGATTGAGCTTCAATCGGTATTAGTGAATCTTCTAAAATTGCGCTTATTGCTTGCCCTTTAGAGAGCTGGTGCCCATTTGAATCATTTGTGAAAGCAACTTGCCCTGAATATATAGCAGGATAGATATGAAAAAATATCAAGAGAATCACGCCAGGGAAGAGGTATTTGCTATGGACGCTTCCGCCTAGCCAGTACGTACGTGCAACCAATATTGCTGTTATTCCCGCAAATGATGCGAATAACCATGATCCATTTTGTAGAAACTTAAGTGCTGCCACTGCAAGCAAGATAGTTATTGAGATTACAAGCAGGATTTGCAAGTTTCTTTTGAATCTTTTCTTACCGATCATCGCTCATCCTCCCTGTAATAACTGTAAATGAATTTAGAAGAGGGCCCTGGTGTATGCAAATTTCACATACACCAGGGACTCCCACCCTTGGAGGAGGTGCTTAGTTTCCGAGAGCCGAATTAAGGTTCTTAGAAGCCAATTTCATTGCTTCGCCAAACTTGGACTTGCCTGAAGCCCAGTCAGCAAATGCGCCATTCCAGTATGTCCACACGCTACCCATTTCAGCAACGTTTGGCATTGGCAGGCACAGTGCACCATAAGCACCGAACTTACCTGAGACGCTCTTCTTATCAATCGATGCGGCCGCATCAATATTTGCAGGATAAGTATTGTTAGCAGCGGAGATTGCACTTCCAAATTTCTTTGATTGCACCACTTCAGTAAGGAATTGCTTAGCAAGGAACTTGTTCTTTGAGAAGCGATTCATATACATAGCAGACACTCCACTGAAAGCTCTTGCAGTTCCGCCCTTGATGGATGGCACTCCAGATATCTCATACTTCACACCCGCTTTATCGAGTCCAGCAATGGACCAAGGTCCCACAATTGCGAACGGGGCCTTTCCATTGTTGAAGTTTGAACCATCGTATGTATTAGCCTTATCAAATAGTTTCTCCGCAAGCCACTTATCCATCAAACTTGCATTCTTTGCAAGATCCTTTGAATACAGACCTACATTCTTCGTACTTGTGTACTTACCATTTTTATTTGAAAAGACGTACCCGCCAATAGATTCAAAGAATGGCTGCAAGAAATAGCCATCAAGATGCGTTACTATTCCAACCTCTGCTTTTCCGGATGAGATTAGTTTGGTCGCAGTCGACTCGAGCGTCTCCCAATCTTTTGGAGCTCCTGCTGGAACTAGCTCAAGATTGGTTGCTAAAGCAATATTGCTAATTGAAATTGGAATTCCCCATGTGCCGAAATTGAATGAAACCCCTTCAACGGCAGCTGCAGGATATGCGCTCCTATTAATCACGTTATTAAGGGATGTGACTACACCGGACTTAACTAAAGTTCCAGTGTTGTCATGAGTGGCGACGAACAAATCAGGACCCGTTCCAGCTGGACCCAATTTGCTCAAACCACAGTCACCAAGACCGCACTTTGCGAGAATATTGACTGTCACTCCATTGGTTGCAGCCCAATCAGCTGACGCTGCTTTGTAGGCAGCCTCTTCTCCAGAATTGACCCAAATAGTTAAAGTTCCTGCCGCTTGTGCCGGCGCGATTGATCCGAAAACCAATAACGCAGCGCTCAAGAGACCAACTCCCAAACGTTGCTTCTTCATAACTTCCCCTTAATTAGCTAATTAATCGACGCGCGTCGATAATACGGTAATGTACTGAAGTGAATGACCTGAGTCAATAGTTCTACCGAGATTTCGTCTAACAATTGGAGTTTATTTTGACTACTCGAGCCGATGTAGCGAAGCTCGCTGGCGTCTCGGAAAGTACCGTCTCCTATGTTCTTTCGGGAAAACGTTCGATTAGCGAGAAAACGAAGAAGCGGGTTCTAGAGGCGATCAAAACCTCGGGTTACAAGTCCAATTATGCGGCCGCTGCTCTTGCTGGAGGCAATTCTAAAGTGGTCACCATGATGATTTCAAATCTTTTCACAACACCATCCTCAAGAATTAACGGTGCCCTTGTTGAGGGAATTGTCGATGGTGTTAGCGCTCATGGCTACCATGGTGTGATTTGGCCAGTCTCAGATAATGACGACACGGACGTTGATTCGTTGTTGAAGTCCAATTTCTCAGGTGGAGTCATCCTCATGAACGTGAAAGAAAATGATCAGCGAGTTCAGTTGTTTAATCGCGAGAATATTCCTTTTGTGGTTCTAGGTCGCACTCAAGTTGATTTTGCGTACAACTACGTCGACAGAGATTTTAGAGAAGTCGAAATCACCGCCATCTCCCACTTGGTTGATTTCGGTCACGAGCACATAGGAGTTTTGGTCTCCAATTTTGGGTTAACTTCGCATCTCAAAGAGGTAGCTTCGAAGTTTAAAACGAAGCTACATTTAATCGATGTCCCAAATACTCCGGAAGGTGGCGCGAATTTATCTTCAATTATCAGAGATAAATACCCAAAAGTGACTGCAATTATTTCATTTCTCGATGCAGCAACAATTGGATTCTTGGAAAAGGCGCATGAAAGTGGATTAAGAATTCCAGAAGACCTTTCGATTATTGGCGTAAATATTCTGGAAACTCAAGCAACGGCAACTCTTCCACCTCTCACAACAGTTCTTTTTGACGCCTACGAGATGGCTAAATCTTGTGGTGAATTATTGGTTGAGGTCATGGAAAACAGCAAAGCCAGCAAGCCCCAAGGTAGATTATGGACCGGAGAATTGAAGATTAGGGCTACTGTGGCAAAGGTGAGGGATTCAAAATGACACTCGTGAATAAGGTGATACTCAAGCCTCATCATGATGGTAGCGAACTTTATGTAAGCAACAGCGCACCAAAGATAGGTGATCAGGTATTGCTCAAGGTACGCGTGCCTTTGGAATACGCGTTCGCTGAAGCTTACTTGCGCATATACGAAGATGCTGAGCCGCGCACTTACAAGTTGGTGCCAGGGAAAGCAACAAAATATGAAAAATGGTTACAAGTAAAAATTAGAATAACCAACATACATACAATCTATCGATTTGTTTTTGTCGGTGAAAATAGGTACGACTGGTTAAATGCAAGCGGTTTATACAGTCATGATGTTCATAGCAATAATGATTTCCAAATCGT
Source organism: Actinomycetota bacterium (assembly GCA_009699765.1). Lineage (GTDB taxonomy): Bacteria > Actinomycetota > Actinomycetes > Nanopelagicales > Nanopelagicaceae > Planktophila. Next base: position 2,710 of record WLNN01000038.1, on the reverse strand, counting down.
CGCGATACCCCAGAACCCGAATTGGATTTCAAAATCGGTTTTTTACCAAATCTTTCCGGACCGTTTTGCGAAGTCTGGAAAAGTTGATTTAGTACCTGACTGGGCTTATCCGCGTGATTGGAATTTGCCCCCGCGAGGTCGAAGTAAGTTCACTGGGCAAGAACTATATGGGGGAGACTTGTTCGGCGTTGAACAGAAATTGGATTACCTCAGCGATCTGGGAATCAATGGAATTTATCTCACGCCTATTTTTCCTTCGCGTTCTAACCATAGGTACGATGCGACGACTTTCGACAAAGTAGATCCGATTCTCGGTGGAGACAAGGCATTTAAATCACTCATACGAAGCGCAAAACAGAAAAAAATTAGAATTTTAGGAGATTTAACTTCTAATCACTGCGGTGTTGGCCACCAGTGGCTAACTACCGCCAAGAAGAATAAGAAGTCAAAAGAACGTTCCTTTTTCTTCTGGGATAAATCCATTAAGTGGGGATATGTAGGTTGGTTTGGTCTTGAGTCACTTCCAAAATTGAATTACGGATCGAAGGATCTTCGCAAGGCGGTCTATGAGGGCAAGAATTCGATTGTTAAAAAGTGGATTTCTCCCAAGTTCGGTATGGCTGGCTGGCGCATTGACGTTGGCAATATGACAGGCGTGCAAGGTGCAGAGAATCATCACGTAGAAGTGATGCAGGGTATTCGTAAAGCAATGCAAGAAGTCGATCCAGATACATGGTTGGTCGCTGAAAACGGTGACTTTGTTGCGAGCGATCTTGATGGTCTTGGATGGCAGGGGGCCATGAATTATCAAGGGTTTATGAGACCGTTTTGGAATTGGATGAATCGAAACCCAGAGATTACTGGGGGCTTTCAAGGACTACCGTTTGCGATGCCTAAAATTAACGGCAAGCAATTAGTGGCTTCGATGCAGCAATTTAATTCGACCATCCCATGGCGCTCATTGATCGCAAGCATGCTAATCCTCGATTCACATGACACTGCTCGTTTTAGAACTGTTGTGCTCAATGATAGAGAAGCTCATCTGGCAGCAATGACGATGTTACTTACCTACCCGGGTGTTCCATCCATTTTCGCAGGTGATGAAATCGGACTTGAAGGGTCATGGGGAGAAGATTCACGACGCACAATTAATTGGGATGATCGATCTACATGGGATCTAGATTTCCGCGCCAAGGTTAAAGAGTTAGTTGCTATACGAACAAAAAGCGATGCACTCATTAAAGGTGGGCTCCGGTGGGTTGCTGTTGAAGATGATTACCTTATTTATCTTAGGGAATCTAAAAATGAATCCTTGCTTGTGCTCGTAACAAGAAAACCCGTCAAACTCGAAATCGATTTGGCCCCGTTGGGGTACGTGATTTCAAAGACAATCTTCGGGGAAGTTGCCTCAGGAAGTAAAATCTCAATTAATTCGACTTCAGCAACTCAGGGAGTCTGGAAAGTTTTGTAAATATTAATGATTAGTCCCATAAATTCAAGCTCTTAGAAATTTACCCCAGCTTGTGAGTGGTTATTACTTGACATATCAACTATATCTGGTTAAATACTCCTGTGGCACAAAATGGAATGAAGGAGCTCAACTCCAAAGCCTGGCGTGCATTCCACAAAATTGGAACCAGTCTTCTGCCCCACCTCGGTCGCCAAATAACCAATCACTCTGGGATCTCTGGCGCTGAATATGTTGTCCTGGTTGCTCTCTTTGAACTTCCAGTGCCATCAGTAAATCTCAATCGCTTAGCAACGGGTCTCGGTTGGGAAATTAGTCGAATGTCGCATCAGATTTCCCGAATGGATGAAGCTGGCTTAGTAAAGAAAACTAAGAATCTTGAAGATTCTCGTAGCTTCGATGTATCCATCACGGCTAAGGGAAGAAAAATAGCTGACGCTGCAATTCCTCTACAGTCGAAAGAAATCAATCATTGCTTCAGCGAGGTACTAACTCAAGCTCAGATGAAGTCTTTGATTGAAATATCTGATGCAATCTCTAGCCATATGAAAGAACATCACCCAATTAACAAGAAAGTAGTAAAATAGATGTCAATCGCACTGAACATATTCGGAGCACTTCTCGCATTTGCCGCTATCGGATCAGCTGTTTCAAAGCTTAAAAAGGTTCCAGATGTAATGGCAGCGATGGCCAAAGTTGGCGTAAAGCCAAATCAAATCCCAGTTCTTGCATATTTAGAAATCGCAGGCGGACTCGGAATCATTTTCGGTTTCTGGAGCAAGCCTCTTGGTGTATTAGCTTCCACATGTCTTGCTCTCTACTTCGCAGGTGCGTTATTCACGCACTTCTCACGCAAGCATAAAGTTGCTGATTTTGGTGCGGCACTTGGAATCTTCATCATCGCTTGTATAACCTCAGCCTTACAGCTCAAGCGATAGAAGGAAGAGTCGCCCTATAAGCTGTAAGAATTGGAAAGGGCCCCGATCTCTCGGGGCCCTCCCATGCACAGCTATTGCAATTCTTTTGACCATTACCAATAGATCGAATCGCACTAGCCAAGACTGTGGTGGAGGCGACGGGATTTGAACCCGCTCCGCTTGTTTGGTAAACGAACAGGCTGCCAATTACAACACGCCCCCAACACGGGAGCGAAGTTACGGCTTTGCCAACCTTAGGAAATATTCAGCAATGGTAACTGTGGATAAGAATTGATATGGAAAGCAAAAGGGAGTCGGCATTAAG
>WLNN01000037.1 GCA_009699765.1 Actinomycetota bacterium | reverse complement strand
CTGCCTGCTCTGCTTCACGTGATGCCTTAAGCGCTGCAAGATCAACTCCGAGCTCGGCGGCAAGTTCTGCTGCGAGTTCAGGATTAACTTCAGACTTTTTTGGAGCAGCAGCTTTCTTCGCTGCCGCTTTCTTTACCGGCTTCGCATCGATAGTTGGCTTTGCATCGGGATAGAGCGCAATTAACTTGCGAGCAACCGGTGGCTCAACTGTTGATGAAGCGGATCGGACGAATTCGCCGAGTTCTTGTAACTTAGCAAGGACTTCCTTGCTTTCCATACCGAGTTGTTTTGCCAACTCATGTACACGGACCTTTGACACATTTCTCCTGTCTTGGCCCGCATAAATACTTTTGGGATGCGAGCCCTAGTTGTCGAACCTCATGATGTGAACGAGCTCATTTTTGCTTCATATCTTTCGCATCCATTTCTTGCATTGCCCTTTTGGCCATGCGTAAGTAACGAGGGGAATTCTACCTAAACGAGCCTAAAAATCCTATTCGGCAGGCGCGTCGGGATGAATATCAATACGCCAGCCCGTTAAGCGCGCAGCGAGACGTGCGTTCTGTCCATCCTTACCAATCGCTAGCGAGAGCTGGTAATCAGGAACGACGACCTTTGCAGAACGGGCATCAAGATCAACGATTTGAACGCTTGTTACCTTTGCTGGCGCAAGTGCGTGCGCAACATACTTCGCTGGATCTTCATCGTAATCAACGATGTCAATCTTCTCGCCATTGAGTTCATCCATAACAGCGCGAGCACGAGCACCCATTGGTCCAATTAAAGAACCCTTTGGTGAAACTCCAGCCCGATGCGAGCGAACAGCAATCTTTGTTCTATGGCCCGCTTCGCGAGCAACACCCATGATTTCAACAACGCGATCTTTAACTTCTGGAACTTCTAGCGCAAACAATTGTTTAACGAGTCCGGGGTGACTTCGAGACAACATAATCTCTGGACCCTTCATTCCTTGCTTTACTTCAACCACAAAACATTTGATTCGATCACCGTGGTTATAGAGCTCACCAGGAACTTGCTCTTGAGGAGGAATGCGACCTTCGACACGACCAAGATTGACATTGACCATCTTAGGATCACGACCTTGTTGAATTACACCTGAAATAACATCGCCTACGGAAGTTGTGAACTCGCCAACAATCTCGGCATCGTTTGTTGCACGCATTGCATGCTTAATCACTTGGCGAGCAGTTGAGGTTGCGATTCGACCAAAACCATCTGGCGAATCGACTTCTTCTGCAATTTTTTCACCGAGCTCATTAAAAGCTGGGATGATAATTTGGATTTCGCCGGTTTCGCGATTGAGGCGAGCTTGCGCGTAACGATTTGGTTCATGCCCTTGGTTATAGGCAGTGAGGACTCCAACTTCGATAGCTTGAATCAATTGTTCAAGCGACATATCTTTCTCGGTTGTTAAGGCGAGAAGCGCATCCATCTCTACATGCATTAGATCTCATCCTTTCGGTTGAATTCGATCTCAACAACAGCGCGCTTTATATCGGCTAGAAGTACAGTGACTTCGCTCGTTGTTTTCTTCTCAAGAATAGTGAGAGTCACATCAAATTCGGTATTTGTTGTAATCCGACCGTTAACTACTTCTCCGTCATTCTTTGTAATTTTAAGGAGTCGAGTCACATTCTTAGCAAAATGTCGCGGCAACGTCAGCGGACGGTCTATTCCTGGTGATGTAACCTCAAGAGTAAAAGGAGTCTCTCCCATAAATGCAGCTTCATCCATGAGTTCGGATACAAGCTTTGATGCGACGGTGACCTGATCAAGATTGAGAGCGCTTTCGCCATCGACAATAATTGTGACTATGCGGTGATTTCCAGGCGAAACGACATTTACATCTTCGAGAAAGTAGCCAGCTTGTTGTAGCACTGGAGTAATTAGCTCGGATATTTGATCTTTGATGGCCATTTGAGTTGCCGTCCTATTCTATTTTTATTTTGTTGTTATTCAGTTATCTTGCGAGGGCAAATTTACTCTATGTAAAGCGAGTATCCAAGTCGGAGAATTAGCAAACCAGTGACGATGAGGAAGAAGATGCGGATAAAGTTTGAGCCTTTCGCGATGGCCAAGTGAGAGCCGAGATAGCCTCCAACAAGATTTGCAAGACCGAGCGCTAATCCGAGTTTCCACATAATTCCAAGCTTTATTCCCACAACAATAATTGAAGCCAAATTTGTGGAGGCATTGACCACCTTTGCAATTGCTGAGGCACCAACAAAGGCAAATCCCATCACGGCAACCAAGAAGATCATCAACATAGTTCCAGTGCCGGGTCCGATTAAGCCATCATAGAAACCAATAAAGAATGCGGCTACACCACCGATATACATTAATTTTTGCGATGAGTGCTTATCGAGATGCACTTTGCCGAGTTCTGGCTTTCTCCATGTGTAGATAAAGATTGCAATCATCATCACAAAAATTGCGTTTTTAAAGATTTCCGCCGAGATATGAGAGGCGAGAAGTGCACCAAGACTAGCTCCCACGAATGCCGGGAAGACCATCGCCAGAAGTAACTTGGGATCTGTCTTAATTGATTTACGATATTTGATTGCCGCTGTGGTGGTTCCAAAGAAGGCAGCTGTCTTTGATGTTCCGACAACGGATACAGGATTCTCATTTGGAAACGTGAGCAAAAGTGCTGGAGTCTGAATTAGCCCTCCCCCGCCAGCGATTGCATCAATAAAACCAGCTGCAAAAATTGCAAGAAAGAGTAAGACTATAGATATGGTCGAGAGGTCGTAGAACACTTTTTACTTGATTGATGCCAAGGTAGATGCGATTGCTTCAACAGCACCTGCAACTGCCACTTCGGACTTCTCTCCGCTCTTGCGAACCCGAACTTCAACATTGCCTTGTTCGAGCGCTTTACCAACTACGACAATCATCGGAATTCCAATTAACTCAGCATCTTTAAACTTCACACCAGGACTTGTGCCTCGACGGTCATCGAGTAGAACAGAGATTCCGCGCGCTTCAAGATCGGCAGAGATCTTCTCTGCCGCCTCAAATAGTGAATCATCCTTACCTGCGACAACTACATGCACCTTAGCTGGAGCTACTTCAACTGGCCATGAAAGACCGATTTCATCATGAGTTTGCTCTGCGATTGCAGCAACAGCGCGAGATACACCAATGCCATAAGAGCCCATTGTTACAACTTGGCTCTTACCATTTTGATCTAGAACGGTGAGGTTAAGTGCATCTGCATACTTACGACCAAGCTGGAAGATATGGCCAATCTCGATGGCACGATCAATTACTACAGCTGTGTCGCAACTTGGACATGAATCACCTTCACGAATCTGTGCTGCTTCAATGTAATGATCAACGTCAAAGTCGCGGCCATTTACAACATTTCGTGCATGCTTATCTTTAACGTTTGCGCCGGTAACCCAAGATGTACCTGGAGCAATACGAGGATCTGCATAAACAGCGATGCCGTTCTTCTTTGCATCTTGCGGACCGATATATCCCTTAACTAATCCTGGAAACTTTGCAAAATCTGGTTCTTCAAATACTCGAATCTCATTTACACCCGGCATATTGGCTTGAAGTCGCTTGAGATCAACTTCTCGATCGCCAGGCACAAGTACAGAGATTGCAGTTTTATCTGCCATTAGCATCACGTTCTTAAGTGTTGATGAACCGGTGTAATCGCCACCAAATTTTGCATTAAGTAGTTCTACCAAAGTATCAATCGTTGGCGTATTCGGTGAATCAAACACTTCTAGCGCACCGACCTCAGAGGCATCTGCAGGGGCAACTTTTGTCGTCATCGCTTCAACATTTGCTGCGTACCCACACTTTGGGCAGAGCACATATGTATCTTCACCAGTTGGGCACGGAGCTAAGAATTCTTCAGATGAAGATCCACCCATCGCTCCAGCTACGGCCGAGACGATGTTGTAATTCATTCCTAAGCGATCAAAGGTCTTTATATATGCGGCGCGATGCTTCTGATACGACTCAACCAAACCTTCATCGGTAAGGTCAAATGAGTATGAATCTTTCATTACAAATTCACGTCCGCGGATGATTCCTGAACGCGGGCGCGCTTCATCGCGATACTTTGTCTGAATTTGATAGAGCGATAGCGGCAAATCTTTATACGAGGAATACTCGCCTTTAACCATCAAGGTAAACATCTCTTCGTGAGTTGGACCTAATAAGTAGTCGGTACCTTTGCGATCCTGGAGACGAAATAAATCTGGACCATAGGCGGTCCAGCGATCAGTCTGCTCATATGGATCGCGCGGAAGCATTGCTGGAAAATGGACTTCTTGGAATCCGGCAGCATCCATCTCTTGGCGAACGATATTTTCTATATTACGAAGTGTGATTACGCCCAGTGGTAGCCAGGAGTAGATACCAGCTGCAATGCGGCGGATATATCCGGCACGTACCAAGAGGCGATGACTAGGGACTTCAGCATCTGCTGGGTCATCGCGGAGAGTACGAAGAAAGAGTGTGGACATTCGCAACATGGAGGCGAGCCTACCTGACGATTACGAAGTTGTGACGGAAGGTTCTCCTGAAGGAACTCCTGCCGCTTCCATCTCCTCTGCAAGGCGCATTGCTTCCTCAATAAGAGTTTCAACAATCTGAGCTTCTGGAACAGTTTTGATGACCTGACCCTTTACGAAAATCTGACCCTTACCGTTTCCAGATGCAACTCCGAGATCTGCTTCACGTGCTTCACCTGGACCATTAACAACACAACCCATTACGGCAACGCGAAGTGGAACTGTCATTCCCTGCAAACCAGCCTGGACTTTCTCTGCCAATGTGTAAACATCTACCTGTGCGCGACCGCATGAAGGACAAGAAACAATCTCCAACTTGCGTTGGCGAAGATTGAGAGATTCAAGAATTGACATACCAACTTTGATTTCCTCAACCGGTGGCGCAGAAAGTGAAACTCGGATTGTGTCGCCAATTCCTTCAGCAAGAAGAATTGAAAATGCTGTCGCTGATTTAATTGTTCCTTGAAAAATTGGACCCGCTTCAGTTACGCCAAGGTGCAATGGATAATCACACTTTGCGGCCAAGATGCGGTATGCCTGAACCATCGTTACCGGGTCATGATGCTTTACTGAAATTTTAATATCGCCAAAACCGTGTTCTTCGAAAAGTGATGCTTCCCAAAGAGCTGATTCAGCAAGAGCTTCTGGTGTGGCTTTTCCGTACTTAGCTAGAAGTCGTGGGTCGAGTGATCCTGCATTTACGCCGATACGAATTGGAATTCCTGCATCCCCTGCTGCCTTAGCAACTTCTTTGACCTTGTCATCGAATTGTTTGATATTGCCAGGGTTGACTCGCACAGCAGCACAACCAGCATCAATTGCAGCAAAGATGTACTTCGGCTGGAAATGGATATCAGCAATTACGGGAATCTGGGATTTCTTTGCAATCTGGGCAAGTGCATCTGCATCATCTTGTGAAGGAACAGCTACACGAACAATTTGGCAACCAGCTGCAGTGAGTTCAGCGATCTGTTGCAGAGTTGCATTCACATCTGCGGTAAGGGTCGTACACATAGACTGAACGCTTACCGGTGAATCTGAACCAACTCCCACAGAACCAACCTTGAGCTGCCTAGTCTTGCGGCGAGGATGAAGTGTCTGAGGTGGGGCTGTTGGGATTCCAAGATCTACCATGTTGCGTATTCTGCCCGAAAATTAAAGATTGAGCGAGACAGGATTGATAATGTCGGCAATTACCAGAATAACTGTGAGAGTTATTAAGAGAATGACCACAACGCCAGTTACGGGTGTTAGCACATTCACATTTATCGGAGCAGGCCTTGGCTTTCGACGTAGCCGAGCAAAGAGCGCACGAATCTCATCAGCTATTGCTACCGCCATATGCCCGCCATCTAGAGGCAATATCGGCAAAAGGTTGAACAGTCCAACAAAGATATTTAGGCCAGCAATTAGAAAAATAAAAGTTGCCAGTCGCTCATTATTGTTGAGTTTATCGCTTCCGACCGCTTGACCCGAGACTCGCGCGGCGCCAACTACTCCAACTAGTCCTGATGGATCGCGAGCTTCATTCATAAATGTCTCGCGGAAAAGTTGTGGGACTTTACTTGGCAACAGAATCAGTGATTTTGCAGATTCTTTAACTAGCGTGCCAGTTGCCTTTGTTGATTGGGTTAAAGATTTTGTGAAGCCATCACGTTCTGTTCCATAAGCTGTGATCAAACCAATCATGTATCGCTTTGCTTCAGCATTATAAATAGGTGCCGCTTTAATTGTGATTTCTTGACCATCGCGTAAGAGAACGAAGTTCAGAACAGCGCCTTTTGATTGAGCAATTGCCTTTGAATCAATGGCCCAATTAGAGACTCTCTTACCATTAATAGATAAAACTTCATCACCTGGCGCGAATCCAACAGATTCTGCAACAGAGTTGGGTGCAATCTGAGCAATCTTCGGCGTGAGAGTTGTGTATCCAACCGCGAAGAAGATAGCGAAAATAAGTAAGAAACCAATTACAAAGTGGGCGAAAGAACCAGCACCTAAGACAATTAACTTGCGAAGTGATGATGCACGGAAAAAGGCACGATGCTCTTCGCCTTCTGGCATTTCATCTGTCGGTGTCATTCCTTCGATGCGGCAATAACCGCCAGCAGGAATCGCCTTGATTCCGTACTCAGTTTCACCTCGTGTAATCGACCAAACTCGACGCCCGAATCCAACGAAGAATTCAGATACACGCATTCCGAATTTACGAGCAGTGAGGAAATGTCCAAGCTCGTGCAACATCACTGAGGTTAGCAGTGCCAGAACAAATGCGATTATGCCTAAAATCTCCATTATGCAGATACCTTTGTTATAAGAGCCGAAGTAGCCTTTCTTGCATCCTCTTCTATAGTAGTGACATCTGCGAGATCTCTAAGCAATGGAAGGGAATTACCTTCGAACTCAGCCACAATCTTCTCTACCGTTGGAATTATTTCAACAAATTTAAACTTACCCTTGATGAAAGCATCTACGACAACTTCGTTTGCTGCATTAAAGATTGCTGGTAATGCTCCCCCGATAGTTCCACAGTGGCGAGCTAATGCAATGGCTGGAAACTTCTTCTCATCTATCGGTGAGAAACTCCATTGTGAAGATTTGCTCCAATCTATTGGAGTGGTTGCTCGACCTATGCGATTTGGATTATTAATCGCAAGTGCAATTGGCCCCTTCATATTTGGCGGAGATGCTTGTGCGATAGTTGATCCATCTTTATATTCAACCATTGAGTGCACAATTGACTGCGGGTGAATTACTGCAGCAATCTGTGAATATGGCAATCCAAAGAGATGATGGGCTTCAATAATCTCAAGCCCTTTATTCATGAGGGTTGCTGAGTTGATGGTGACTACTGGACCCATTGCCCAAGTTGGATGAGCCAGCGCTTCTTCCAATGTGACATCGTCTAGATTTTCACGATCCCTAAATGGACCACCACTTGCCGTAAGTACCAACTGAGCAACATCTGATGATTCATTTCCTTGAAGACACTGCCAGATAGCCGAGTGCTCTGAATCAACTGGCAAAATCTGATTTGGTTTTGCTAATGGCATTACAAGATCGCCACCTGCTACTAGTGATTCTTTGTTTGCTAACGCAATTTGGTTGCCAGCTTTAATCGCTGAAAGAGTGGGACCAAGGCCAATAGAGCCAGTGATTGCATTTAGCACTACATCGCATTTCATTGCAGCGATTTCGGTAGAAGCATTCGCACCATCAATTACATTCACACCTGGCAGGGCATCGCGAATTCGATTAGCGTTATTAATAACACCAACTGTCTTTACACCGTATTTTCTCGCCTGATTTATGAGTGCATCAACGTTGGAGCCAGTTGCCGTAATGGCCACTACGCTAAAAAGTTCTGGATTTGCATCAACCAGCTCGAGTGCTTGAACCCCAATAGAGCCGGTGGAGCCGAGAATTACTAGGGTGCGCTTCATTTAACTGCGCGCTTACGTCCCACGATCTGTCCGAGAATTACCACAGAAAGAGCGATGATAAACATCGCCGAACCTATGACATTTGCTTGTGGTGGGATTCCACGCGCTGCTGAGACATAAACAAACTTTGGAAATGTTGTCATTGTTCCTGAGTTGAAGTTTGTGATGATGAAATCATCAAAAGATAAGCTAAATGCCAAAAGTGCTGCTCCTGCGATTCCTGGTGCAACTAATGGGAATGTTACTCGACGGAAAGTTTCTACTTCATTTGCATAAAGGTCCATCGCTGCTTGTTCAAGGCGTGGATCTAGGCTTGCAATTCGAGCCTTTACTGTGACTACTACGAATGAAATACAGAACATTACGTGCGCAATAACAGTTGGCCAGAATCCCGGATTTATCTTCAGCGTTAGGAAAAGAGAGAGCATTGATGCACCGAGAACGATTTCAGGGGTAGCCATCGGTAAGAAAATTAATAAGTTTGTTGTTGAACGCCCACGAAACTTATGTCGCCCAATTGCGAAAGCAATCATCGTGCCAAGAATTGTTGAAAATAGTGTGGCTAAGAAACCGATCTTGATGGAATTTCCCAGAGCGGTACAAACCTCAGGTGCGCCACAAGGGTTCAACCAATTTTGCAGGGTGAAGCCCTTCCAGATGAGGTTTGACTTACCGCCATCGTTAAATGAGAAAGCGACGGTGTAAGCAATAGGAATCAATAGGTAAGTAAAGGCGACCACCGCATAGATGCGAATAAGGTTGCGTTGGAACCAACGAGATACTTTTCTCATACGAGTTCCTCGGTTCCGGCTTTACGTATGTAAACGGTGACAAGAACTAGAATTGATGCCATTAATGTAAATGAAAGAGCTGCAGCAGTTGGGTAATCAACAATCTTAAAGAAGCGGGATTCGATGACATTTCCAATCATTTTCGTCTGCGGACTTCCGAGAATTGCCGCATTGACGTAATCACCTGCAGCTGGGATAAAGGTCAGAAGAGTTCCGGCAACAACGCCTGGCATTGAGAGTGGAAGCGTGACTTTACGGAAAGTTGTTAGCCCATTTGCATATAGATCACCAGATGCCTCGAGGGTGCGTGGGTCGATTCGATCGATAGATGCATAGAGTGGCAAAGTCATAAATGGCAAGAAGTTGTAGGTCATTCCCGCAACAACTGCGAATGCAGATGACGTCAACGTCGTACTTGGCGCGATGATATGCAAATCTCGCAGGAAGGGAACGACAAATCCTTGTTCGCCAAGAATCTGCTTCCAGGCAATCGTACGGAGCAAAAATGATGTAAAGAACGGTGCAACTACTAGAACAAGAAGTACATTCTTAAGTTTGCCTGCTTTGAACGCGATTGCATATGCCAATGGATATGCAATCGCTAATGCAACGATAGTCGCGATTGCTGCATAAAGAAATGAACGACCAAATTGTTCTTTGTTTTCGAGAAAAGCATCTACATAATTCGAGAAGCGAAGTGTCTGTTCATATTCACCAGTGTCTCCCCCGGCAATTGGAGTCTGAGTAGATGTCTGCGCCAAGTTGGCAATCGGCCAGATAAAGAAGGTGAAGAGAAAAGCAATCCCTGGGAGCAGAAGAAGATAGGGAGTACGTGGGCTAGAGATGCCTGACTTACTCATCGTCTTCGATGATCTCTTCCGGATTTACTTCTGTTCCTGCTTCTGCATCTTCATCTCCGCGGAGAGCAAATGTAAATCCAGACTCCCAAGAAATATTGACATCTTCACCAACGCTAAATGGTGCAACTGCATCATCATTTTGTTCGAAGACCATTAGCTCTTGGCCCCATGGCATCATAACTTGGTATTGAGTTGATACTCCAATGTAGGAAACATCTTCAACTTTTCCGCCAGTGAGCACATTTCCTGAAGTTGAAGTAGCCAGACGAGAGATTCGGAACTTTTCAGGGCGGATGCCCGCATATATTGAATTATCGACTGCATGTGAGCGGTTCTTAGCCAGTGCAATCTTCTGGCCGAATAAATCGACGACGTGATTATCGCCGTCATTGCCTGAAATCGTTCCCTTAATTAGGTTTGACTGTCCTAAGAAGTTAGCAACAAATGCCGTCTTTGGATTGTCATACAGATCTGCTGGAGAACCGAGTTGCTCGATTTCTCCTTCATTCATTACTGCGATGGTGTCGGCCATAGTCATGGCTTCTTCTTGATCGTGAGTAACATGCACGAAAGTAAGGCCGACCTCTTTTTGAATCCACTTTAGCTCGATCTGCATTTGGCGACGTAGCTTGAGATCTAGCGCACCGAGAGGTTCATCAAGCAGTAATAGAGCAGGGCGATTCACGATTGCGCGAGCAAGAGCAATGCGCTGCTGTTGGCCACCAGAAAGCTGAGTCGGCTTACGAGATGTCAGATGAGAAAGCTCTACAAGGTCGAGCGCCTTATCCACCTGTTCTTTAACATCTTTGATACCGCGACGGCGAAGACCAAATGCGATATTTTCAAAGATTGTTAAATGAGGAAAGAGTGCATAGTTCTGAAAGACAGTATTGATCGGACGTTGATATGGCTTGGTGTAAGTAATATCTGTGCTTCCAAGTGAAATCGTTCCGTTTGTTGGCTCTTCAAGACCCGCGACCATTCGCAAAGTGGTGG
>WLNN01000036.1 GCA_009699765.1 Actinomycetota bacterium | reverse complement strand
CTGCAACTTTCTCATAGTTTGTAATTGATTCACTCAATTGATTAACAACATCTTGCGCGCGAGCCTTTGCAGCAGGATCGCTCTTGCGCCAAACTTCAGCCTCTGCACTCTTGAGTGCTTCCTCAACTACAGCCAGGCGAGCATCCATCGCAGCGCGCTTATCGCGATTTGTAATCCCGATTTTGACCCACTCGTTCATGAGCTCACGGAAAGCGTTTTTCGCAACTTTTACATCAGTGAAAGGAATTAGGGCTTCGAACTTTGGCAGCAGCTCTTCGCGCTTGATGAGGTTTGCACTCATGCTCACCTCACGTTTTTCCAGGTCTGCGTTCTTTGCTGCAAAGAATTGATCTTGCGCCGCTTTAAAGCGATTCCACTGCTTCATGTCATCGCTCTTCTTGCCACGTCCTGCGGCCTTCCATAAATCCATTAGCGTCTTGAATCGTCGAGCTGTCGCAACCCAATCAGTACTGGTTGCAAGTTTTTCTGCCTCGAGAACAATCGCTTCTTTTTCACTTGAAACTTTCTCAGATACTGCTTCAAGTTGCGCGAAATGCGCACGACGACGTTTATCAAACTTATTTCGTGAGGCAGAAAAACGCTTCCAGAAATCTGCATCCGCCTTCTTCTCTAAACGTGGAGCAGCCTTCCATTCGTCTAGAAGAACCTTGAGGCGATCACCGGTTGCTTTCCAAGAGTCGGAGAGCGCTAGTGATTCAGCTTCTGCAACTATCTTTTCTTTCTCAACAAGTATTTGTTCGCGACGTGCTGCCTTAGCTTGTGCCTCTGCAGCCTTCTTTGCTTCATAGGCTTCGCGATGGCCTTCAATAAGAGGTTCAATCTGTTCTACTGATGCAGCTAATGCCGCCAGATTACCTACTCCATTGAGTTCGGATACCTGAGTACGCAATTTCTTAACTGCTTCATATGCATCTTGTGGAACCATGGCGCCACTTGTGATCCGTGCGGCTGTCAATGCAACTTCAGATGCGAGCGCTTCAAATTTACGAACAAAGTACGAGAGCGCTTCATCAGCGCTTTTGCCTGGATAAGAACCTACTGCTTTTTCGCCATCTGGAGTACGAACAAAGACTGTTCCGTCTTCTGCCACTCGACCGAATTGTGCGGGATCTCCGATCAGCGCGGATGCTGCACTTACGTGAGCTTTTGCAGCAATTTCTGTCGGGTTATGTGTTTCGGTCATGTCAGACTCCTTTGTCAGCGCGTTGGGGCGACTAGCCCTGTCCGTTATCAGCGGTTGTAATGAGTAAAAGGTACCCTGTCCCTGGTGTGCTCGTAAATCGCGAGCCTAAATTGAGGCCTCATAGGGGTGAATTCATGCTTATACGCTCGGTGGTCGCATCTCTCTTTGATACCAATTGTTGGATTATTGCAACCGGCAAAGGAGCTGAGTGCATCATTGTCGATCCGGGGATGCCAGACATTAGCGCAGAAGTTGAGATGGTCATCGAAGAAGAAGGACTTAAACCTGTTGCCACATTGCTAACCCATGGACATCTCGATCATACTTTTTCAGTTAAGCCACTCGCGGATGGATATGGAATTCCAGCATATATTCATCCGGAAGACCGTAGATTTATAGCCGATCCAACGCCAATAATCGGTGCGGATTTTGTCGCACGATTAAGTAAGGTGAAGTTTGACGAGCCACTCCAAGTTGAATTATTGAAAGATGGAAGTGTCTTGGATTTCGTTGGTCTTTCGATTAAGGCAATTCATTCACCCGGGCACACCAAAGGTTCTTTGATGTTCTTAATAAATGATGAATATCTGATCAGTGGAGATGTTTTATTTGCGGGTTCGATTGGTCGCACAGATCTTCCGACCGGCAGCGCACAGGAGATGAGAAATACTCTTGCCAAGAAAGTTTTGACGTTAAATGATGATATTCACGTACTTCCAGGACATTACGGTGAGACAACCATTAAATATGAGAGAAAAAACAACCCTTATCTGAAAGAATTAGGTTAATGAAGGGTTGTTTGCAATGTCTGAGAAGCTAGTGAAGTTAGAGAAAATCGCCGCCCCAAAGGGTGTGCGTGAGTACCTGCCTCCTGAATCTAGAAGTTTTGAGTGGGTTCGAGAGCAGCTGATTTCACCTGCCAAGAGCGCTGGGTACCAACTGATGGAGCTCCCGGTCTTCGAAGATACAACTTTGTTTAATCGAGGCGTTGGTGAAACAACGGATGTTGTAAGTAAAGAAATGTACACATTTGAAGATCGGGGTGGCCGTTCGATTACTTTGAGACCAGAAGGTACGGCTGGCGTCATGCGCGCGGTTATCGAAGGAAATCTTGATCGCGGACAGCTCCCGGTAAAAGTTTGGTATGCCGGTCAGTTTTTTCGAGCAGAACGTCCGCAAGCGGGTCGCTATCGTCAGTTCTATCAGGTTGGAATTGAAGCGATTGGAGTTGATGACCCAGCGTTAGATGCAGAAGTCATCGCGATAGCTAACCAAGGTTTTAAGAATTTAGGGCTAAAAAGATACCGGCTAGAGATAACGTCCCTCGGAGATGCTGCATCTAGAGCCGCGCATCGCGTGGACCTTATGAAATTTATTGGTGGTTTAAATCTTGATGATGCGACTAAAGCTCGTTCAGAGATTAATCCCTTGCGCTTATTCGATGATAAACGTCCTGAGATAATTGATGCGATGCAAGGCGCTCCATTGCTAATGGACTATCTCTCTGATTACTCGCTAGATCATTTCTCAAAAGTCACGGGCTATCTCGATGACCTCAACATCTCGTATGTGGTGAACAAGCGAATGGTTCGTGGTCTCGATTACTACACAGGTACAACTTTTGAATTTGTTCATTCTGATCTTGGCGCTCAGAGTGGCATCGGCGGTGGCGGACGCTATGACGGCTTGATGGAGGTTCTTGGCGGTCAGCCATTATCTGGAATCGGATTTGGATTAGGCATCGATCGCGCTCTACTTGCTGCTATCGCAGAAAATACTCTTCCTATTCAAGAATTTTCATCAGATCTTTTCATCATCCCACTCGGTGATGAGATGAAATCTTTTGCACTGACCTTTGCAGCCAGTGCTCGCAAACAAGGCTTTTCGGCTGAGGTAGCTTTTGGCGAGCGTTCCCTTAAGGGCGCCATGAAGGGCGCAGATAAAAGCGGTGCTCGCTTTGTCGCGGTAATCGGTGAGACAGAGCGAGAAAGTGGCTCAGTTGAACTCAAACGAATGAGCGACGGCACTTCTATTTCCGTTAAGATGAGCGAATTGAATAAGGTATTAGAACTGTAATTCTTCGATACCCACTACAGATGTGAAAAGGCGATATTTCAATGTTACGTACCCATGATGCAGGCGCGCTCCGTGCCAGCGACGAAGGAACAACTCTCTCTTTAGCGGGATGGGTTTCACGCCGTCGAGATCACGGGGGAGTGGCCTTTATCGATCTGCGCGACGGAACCGGTTCGGTTCAGGTTGTTATTAGTGACGAGACAATTGCCGGTTTCTTACGTGCAGAGTGGTGCTTGCAGATTAAAGGCGCTGTTCGTAAGCGTCCAGCCGGAAATGAAAATTCAAATATTCCGACAGGTGAAGTTGAAGTTGTTGCTACTGAGGTAATCGTTCTAAGCGAATCGGCTCCGCTTCCCTTTCCAATTGATACCGGTTCAGAGGCTGAAATTAGCGAAGAGGTTAGATTGAGATATCGCTATCTCGATCTTCGTCGCGAACGCCCATCAGCGAATTTGAGATTGCGTTCAAGGGTTACCTCTGCGATTAGACGCGTGATGGAAGAATTAGATTTTCATGAAATTGAGACACCTTATTTAACGCGTTCAACCCCCGAAGGTGCGCGTGACTTTTTGGTACCTGTCAGATTGCAACCAGGTAGCTGGTATGCGCTGCCACAGTCTCCGCAGTTGTTCAAGCAATTGTTGATGGTTGCAGGAATGGAGCGTTACTACCAGATAGCTCGTTGTTTCAGAGATGAGGATTTCCGCGCAGATCGTCAGCCTGAATTTACCCAACTTGATATTGAGATGTCTTTCATCGACCAAGCCGATATTTTGGCGGTGGCTGAAAAGATTCTCGTTAAAGTTTGGAAAGAATCTGTTGGCTATGACATTCCAACTCCGATTGCGCATATGACATATGCGGATGCAATGGATAGATACGGTTCTGATAAGCCTGATGTGCGTTTTGGTTATGAACTCGTGGAAGTTACGGATTATTTTAAGTCGACACCATTCCGTGTTTTCCAAGCACCGTATGTTGGTGCAGTCGTTATGCCAGGGGGAGCAGCAACGCCTCGTCGCGAACTTGATGCTTGGCAAGATTGGGCGAAAGCTCGTGGAGCCAAGGGCATTGCCTACATTCTCGTAAATGAAGATGGAACGTTAGGCGGGCCCGTATCAAAGAATATTTCAGAAGAAGAAGCCGCGGGCATTGCAGCACTTGTAGGCGCAAAGAACGGTGATGCAATTTTCTTTGCAGCCGGAGAGAAGGCTTCATCGCAGCAATTGCTCGGTGCTGCACGTCTTGAGATCGGTAAGCGCTGCAATCTTATTGCTGAAGGTGCTTGGGAATTTCTCTGGGTAGTTGATGCTCCAATGTTCGAACCTACAGATGACGGCGGCTGGACCGCAGTACATCATCCATTTACTGGGCCAAAGCCAGAGTTTGCACAATCTTTTAAGAGCGACCCTGCATCTGCTCTCGCATATGCATATGACATCGTGCTCAATGGAACAGAGCTGGGTGGTGGTTCCATTCGTATTCATGATCGAAATATGCAAAAAGAGGTTTTCTCGGTTATCGGACTTACAGATGAAGAAGCGCAAAGTAAATTCGGCTTCCTTCTTGAGGCCTTCAATTACGGCCCACCTCCCCATGGTGGAATTGCGCTAGGGCTCGACCGTGTATGTGCACTTTTGACTAACTCTGATTCTATTCGTGAAGTAATTGCCTTCCCAAAGACAGCAAGCGGTGGAGATCCACTAACTGGCGCTCCGACTCCAATCACTCCTGCACAACGTAAGGAGGCTGGAATCGATTGGGTCCCAGTTAAAGAAGATTCAAAAGCACAGGCTAAAGAGTAGGAAACGGTAAGGTAGAGACATGGGTCCAGGTGGAGTAGCAACAATTATTGCGTCGGTATCGCTATTTGTTATCGCTATCGCAATTGCTTATGTAGTTATTCGCGTCGGAAAACTTGTCGATGAGGCCTCCGCAAGTATCAAAATCCTTACTGAAGATACAGCGCCGCTCCTTGAAGAATCGACCCGCACCCTCGAACTTATCAATAGCCCGCTCGAAAGTTTTGCTCGTATCACCAAGAATGTAGAGGAAGTCACAACCAAAGTGACTGACGCGACTACTGGTTTTATGGAGAAGAATGGTCCTGCAGTCAAAGTGGCTGGTGCGCTTCTGAGTGCAGCTCAGATCAGCAAGGGACGTAAATCCAAAAAGAAAGCTGAGTAGCCCGCACCGTGCAATCTGCAGAAATCCGCTCTCGCTGGCTCAGTTTCTTTGAGTCGGGTAACTCTCTCGGCCTCAATCACACAGTTGTTCCATCTGCCTCACTCATTGCTGACGATCCCAATCTTCTCCTCGTAAATGCGGGAATGGTTCCTTTCAAGCCATACTTTCTTGGTGAAGTTAAGGCTCCTTACGAGCGCGCAACCTCTGTTCAGAAATGTGTTCGAACCTTGGATATTGATGAGGTGGGAAAAACAACTCGTCACGCATCTTTTTTTCAGATGTGTGGAAATTTCTCATTTGGCAATTATTTTAAGGAAGGTGCAATTGCACTTGCATGGGAACTTCTAACTAAGCCGGTTGCAGATGGTGGTTACGGATTTCCCGAAGAAAAGTTGTGGGTAACTGTTTATTTAGACGATGATGAAGCTGAGGA
The DNA here is from genome assembly GCA_009699765.1 of Actinomycetota bacterium. Lineage (GTDB taxonomy): Bacteria > Actinomycetota > Actinomycetes > Nanopelagicales > Nanopelagicaceae > Planktophila. The sequence continues at coordinate 4,942 of WLNN01000036.1, read as the reverse complement.
AATTTGGCATAAGAAAATTGGAATCCCGAAGTCACGGATTCAGCGTCGCGATATGGCCGATAATTTTTGGTCGATGGGCGTCCCTGGTCCGTGCGGGCCATGTTCTGAGATTTATTACGATCGCGGCCCCTCTTATGGCGCCGAAGGCGGACCGATTGCGGACGAGAACCGCTATCTGGAAATTTGGAATCTTGTTTTCATGCAGAACGAACGAGGAGCTGGTGGAGGCAAGGATGGCTATCTAATTCTTGGAGAACTTCCAGCAAAGAGCATCGACACTGGACTCGGTTTGGAGCGCACAGCAGCACTCTTGCAAGGCGTTGAGAATATTTATGAGATTGATACAACAATGCAGATTCTCTCTAAGGCGATGGATCTCTCTGGTGTTAAATACGGCTCTGCTGAGAAGTCCGATGTTTCACTTCGCGTAATCGCCGATCACGCACGTACGGCAGCAATGCTTATCGGTGATGGCGTAACGCCTGGAAACGAAGGACGAGGATACGTTCTACGTCGCATGATGCGACGCACCATTCGCAATATGCGTCTTCTTGGCACAAATGATTTGGTGATGTCTGAACTAACTCTTGCAGCTATCGGAGCAATGGGTCCTCAATATCCCGAGCTCGTAACAGATTCGAAGCGAATTCTTTCAGTTGCGACTTCGGAAGAAGAATCTTTTCTGCAAACACTCAAGAGTGGTACTCAGATTTTCGATCTGGCTACCGTAGCTCTCAAGGCTGATAAGAAAACTATCGTTCCTGGGGATGAAGTATTCAAACTTCATGACACCTACGGTTTCCCTTTTGATCTCACGCTAGAAATGGCTCGTGAGGAGGGTCTAGAAGTCGATGAAGAGGGCTTCCGCCGACTAATGAAGGAACAACGCGATCGTGCGAAGGCTGATGCAAAAGCTAAGAAGAGTGGTCACACAGATTTAACGGAATATCGCAAGATTGCGGATTCGAAGGGCATCACGAACTTCGTCGGATATAACCATATTGATACAGATTCCAAAGTTAATGGAATTCTGGTTGATGGCATAAGCGTTTCAAGTGCCAGCGAAGGTGACGACGTAGAAGTTATTCTCGACACAACTCCATTTTATGCAGAGGGAGGCGGACAGCTTGCCGATGGTGGGCGAATAACTCTTGCTAATGGTGCGGTAGTAGATATTCAAGATGTTCAATCGCCAGTAAAGGGCTTATCTGTGCATCGCGGTCGCGTTCTTAGCGGAGAGATCAGTGTTGGGGCTTCGGCCAATGCTGTAATCGATGTCGAGCGACGTAATGCAATTTCACGAGCACACACGGCAACTCACATGGTGCACAAGGCATTCCGTGAAATTTTAGGTGAAACAGCTACGCAGGCAGGTTCTGAGAATTCACCCGGTCGTTTCCGTTTCGATTTTCCATCAACCGGTGCTGTCTCAGCTGGGATTCTCAATGAGGTTGAAGGGCGCGTTAATGCGTTACTTCTTGATAATTTAGCTGTCACCGCAGAGGTAATGACGCAAGATGCTGCGAAGAAGATTGGCGCGATGGCGCTCTTCGGTGAAAAATACGGAGATGAAGTACGCGTGGTCAGCGTAGGTGATTGGGCTCGTGAATTATGTGGCGGTACGCACGTATCCAGATCTGGCGAACTCGGTATCATCAAGTTGATAGGAGAGTCGTCAATCGGTGCTGGTGTTAGACGCGTTGAAGCACTTGTAGGCGCGGATGCCTACAGTTTCTTGGTTCGCGAACATATGCTGCTCAACTCACTTACAGATTTGATTAAGGGCGCTCGAGTAGAAGAGTTGCCCGAACGAATTCAAGGTCTGCTCGAAAAGATTAAAGAAATTGAGAAGGAACTAGTAGCACTTCGATCTTCGCAAGCACTAGCAAGTGTTGATCAGCTGGCATCAACTTCAGTTTCGGTCGGTGAATTTAACTTCGTTGGTGCGATTCTTCCTGATGGTGTCTCCGGGGATGATTTACGTAAAATTGCACTTGAATTGCGTAGCCGTTCTAGTAATTCCGTGATTGCGCTTATTAGTTCATCCGGTGGTCGTCCGGTTCTTGTCGCCACGGCATCAGATGCGGCGCGTATTGCGGGAGTCAAAGCGGGCGAACTCGTAAAGATCGGTTCCACAGTTCTTGGCGGTGGCGGTGGTGGCAAAGACGACTTTGCGCAAGGCGGCGGTACGGACTCTGGCAAAGCGCATCAGGCTTTAGAAGCAATCGCGGCAAAGCTCGCAGGTAAGTAAGGTGGAACGCGGTCGCAGAATCGCCTTTGACTATGGTGATACGCGTATTGGTGTAGCTATCTGCGATCCTGATGGAATATTGGCAACGCCTTTGCCCTTCCTGGATTCACGTCATCCTAAATTGAAGATTTATATCTCCGAATTACTAGGTGAGTATCTGCCAATTGCAATTTATATTGGTATGCCCAAGCAACTTTCTGGAGTAGATGGTGAAGCGGTCGCAAAAGTTCGCGCTTTCGCTGAATCAATAAAGTCGCTTACTGAAAGCAAGATATTTTTTGTTGATGAACGGTTGAGTACAGTAGATGCTCAACGTCGTCTCCATGAAGCGGGAAAGTCAGCAAAGGATTCTCGACTGCTAATTGATTCGATGGCTGCAGTAACTATTCTCGAGAGCGGACTTGCGAGAAATGATTAGTCGCGACAATCTTCGCGGAATAGCTGGTGTAATGGTTGCGATTTCAATAATCGGAACGATTCACCTTCTAAAACCAGGTATTTCCGCAGCCCCCAATTTCGCCTGTGGAAGCACATCTGGTCAGATTGCTGAAATAGATGTAAGGACCGGTGAAACTGGTTCTGAAATCGCCCGCGAACTCGCAGATAAAGGAGTCACTGCCTCTTTCGAGTCGTTCTTTAGAGTCGCAGTGGGTGACTCTCGTTCTGGCCGTATCGCTCCCGGTCTTCATAAGATTGATATGGAAATTTGTGCCACCGATGCACTTCTTCAGCTTTTAGATCCTAAGAGAATTGGGAATCTTCTAGCGATTAACGAAGGTGCTTGGAATTCGGAAGTGGCCTCTAAACTTTCTCTAATCGGATATTCAAAGAAGGAAATTTCAGAGGCGTTCAAGAATATGGAACGACCTAAGACATTTTCCTCCCTGGAAGGTCTACTTTTCCCAGCGCAATATAGTTTTGATTCAGGTACATCAGTATCCAAGATTCTTCAGATGATGATTTCTCGGGGCATCAAGGAGTTGGGAATTGCTGGGTTATCGCAAGGACAAGGGAAATTCAATTCGCAGCAATTACTGACGATCGCCTCCTTGATACAAGCCGAAGGAGACACTAAGGATTTCTCTAAAATCTCACGTGTTATTCGAAATAGATTAGCTAGTGGAATGAGATTGCAATTTGATTCAACAATTCACTATATAAAAGGGACCCGAGGTTCGGTCTTTTTAAGTACAAAGTCCACTCTTCTAAATTCACCATTTAATACATATCAAAGATATGGATTGCCTCCTGGGCCAATCAATAATCCGGGTTCAGATGCGATGTATGCTGCAACTCACCCCGCAACGGGGAAGTGGCTCTACTTCATAACAGTTGCACCACGTGATACTCGTTTCACTGATTCTTTAGATGAGTTCAATAATTGGAAAATTCTCTACAAAAAGAATTTAAGAGCTGGAAAATTTGGGGGCAAGAGATGAGTGAGTTAATTCGCGGCGCTGTGATCGGTTCGCCAATCGAGCATTCGCTCTCACCTTTGCTGCATCGAAGTGCCTTGCAATTTCTTGGGATTGAAGGCGATTACCAGCGGAACGAAGTTCCTCTTGGAACTCTAAATGATTTCTTCACTCTCCATCAGACGGAATTCAATTACTTCTCAATTACTATGCCTTTAAAGGAGGAAGCGCTTACGCTACCGGTAGAAAAAGACGCAGTAGCTAGTCGCATTCAATCGGCAAATACTCTCTATCGTCGTGACGATATCTGGCACCTTACAAGTACGGATGGTTCCGGATTAGTTTCAGCTCTAAAGAATCAAGGATATGAAAAGTTTTCGAAGGTGTTGATCTTAGGTGCAGGTGGTACCGCGCGGGCAGTTGTGGGAGCTTTAGATGGCTTGAGTGATGAGATCGTTGTTTTGGGTCGAAGCAGTACAAGGCGGGAAGTTCTTGAAAACTCGGTTTCACGTTCCGGCTTCGAATATCTACGATGGGATGATTCACCTGCCTTCGTTGATTTTGATTTAGTCATTAATACCACGCCAGCGGGGGCTGCAGATCTGCTTGCAGAGTCTGTGCCCGTAGGCAATGCATCACTTCTATTCGACGTGATCTATAAGCCCTGGCCCACAGTGCTGGCTTCTAGGTGGTCGGATGCCGGAGGAGTCGTGATTAATGGTTTGGAACTTTTGCTATATCAGGGAATACATCAACTTGGCCTAGCTCTTCAGGCCGATCTTGATGAGATTTCGCTTGCGAAACATTTGCGACCTATATTGCAGAAAGCTCATCGTTAATCCACAGGTAAGTTTTTTATGTGCGAGATGACGATACATTCTCGAGATGATCAAGTTTCTTCTATTGCTTCTCACTCTATATATTTCCGTCGTCGACATTCACTCTCAGAAGATTTCAAATCGCTCAAATTTAGCCCTAGGTGCAGTTTTGATCTCTGATTCGCACTCTCTCTCGATACTAATGATCTTGCTATATACGGTGATAGCTCTGGCCTTATCTATCTTGATTAATCTAGGTATGGGAGATTTCAAGTTAGTTGTAGTGCTTTTACTGACACAGAGCGCGGTCTTAATATCCCGCCAATATTTCTCGCTCTTCCTCGCTTGCGCGTCTTTGACGCTAGTGATTTCAACGTTGGCTCGAAAGGGCATCAAGGGCTCGGTTGCCTTTGGTCCAACAATTCTGCTGCCTTTTACTGCGATCTATCTCGTTATGT
>WLNN01000035.1 GCA_009699765.1 Actinomycetota bacterium | reverse complement strand
AATGGGAATGGCTGCATCAATGGGTCAGTTCTTGCTTACAGCAGGAGCACCAGGCAAGCGTTACGCAACTCCTCATGCGCGCATCTTGATGCACCAACCTCTTGGTGGAATCGGTGGAACTGCAACAGATATTCGTATACAGGCAGAGCAGATGGCAATTACAAAGCAGACAATGTCAGAGCTCAATGCAAAACACACAGGTCAGCCGCTTGAAAAGATTATTGCTGATTCAGATCGCGATAACTGGTTCAACGCTAAGGATGCACTCGCTTATGGATTTATCGATCACATTGCAACAAAAGATGGACAAGTAACGGGAGGTAAGAAGTAATGAAGCATATTCAGGAGATTACCAACCGTTATGTTCTTCCAACGATTGAAGAGAAGACCGCTTATGGTTTTAAGCGCCTCGATCCTTACACAAAGTTATTCGAAGAGCGCATCATCTTCTTGGGTCAGGCAATCGATGACACAGTTGCAAACGATGTAATGGCACAGTTGCTCACACTCGAGTCAATGGATCCTGATCGTGATATCTCGATCTACATTAACTCTCCAGGTGGCTCATTTACTGCCCTGACAGCAATTTATGACACGATGCAATTTGTTCGCCCTGATATTCAAACAATTTGTTTGGGACAAGCTGCATCAGCTGCTGCAATCATTCTTGCCGGTGGAACAAAGGGAAAGCGTTACGGCCTCGAGCATTCACGCATTCTTATTCATCAGCCATCATCCGAGGGTGGAGGACAGGCATCAGATATCGAAATCCAAGCACGTGAAATCATGCGTATGCGCGGACTTCTTGAAACAATGTTGGCTAAACATTCCAACAAAACAGTTGAAGAGATTGAAAAAGATATCGAACGCGACAAGATTCTTACCGCAGTTGAGGCTGTCGAATACGGAATTATAGATAAGGTAATGGCTTCAAGAAAGGCCAAGCCTTCTGCGTAATTAATTATTTAAAGAAAGGGCCGGGTGTGATGCTAGAGAAATACTTCGCACCCGGCTCTCTCTTTTCCTATAAGGGTTATCGCAATTTCTTCGTCTCTGGTCTCATCTTTGTTCTCGGTGCATCTGCATTTCCGATTGCACTAGCAGTCACAGTTCTCGATAACGGTGGAGATGCTTCTGCGCTTGGCTTAATTCTCGCTGCACGTGTAGCCGCCGGAACGCTCTTCATGTTGGTCGGAGGAGTTTGGGCAGATCGCTTGCCGCGTAAATGGATCATGATCGGAGCAGATTCTTTCCGCGCCGTAATCTGTTTAGCTCTTCTTTTTGTATCAGCACACGAGTTACCACTTTGGGCAATTGGATTATTGGTATTTCTCATGGGACTTGGTGATTCATTTGGCGCACCAGCGGGATCTGCAATTGTTCCTAGCTTGTTGCCAGATCACCTACTGCCAGCAGGCAATGTCGCAAAGGGAATTATTGGAAAAGTTGGAAATATTGTCGGACCAGGACTTGGCGGTCTCGCCATCGTTAGCATTGGCGCAGACTGGACCTTCGGAATCATTGGCGTCTCATTCCTTCTTGCAACTTCGCTCATCTTTACAATCCATGAACCTCCTCGGCAGGAAATTCTGGAAGATAAGCCAACCTTTCTCTTTGAATTAAAAGAAGGTTTCAAACTCGTCTGGGAAATCAAATGGATTGCCGCATCTATTGCGATGGCATCTTTTCAGTTAATGATTATTGTTGCGGCAGAGACAGTTCTCTTGCCCATCATTAGCCGACGTGAGTTCGGTACAGATACCGTTTTTGCACTATCTGCTGCAGCTTTTAGTCTCGGTGGTGCGCTTAGCGCTATCGCTGCAATTAAATTTAAAACTAAGAAGCCAGGGCTGGTTGCAATTTCACTCTGGGGTGTTTTTGCAATGGCGCCCCTTGTTCTCGCATTTCCGATTAACGAACCAATCGTTGTGATTGGTTATTTCATCGCAGGACTTTCAATCGGCGGGTGGGAAGCGTATTGGATTACTGCAGTTCAACGGGAAGTTCCACAAGATATGCAGGGTCGCGTATTTAGCATTGACATGGTTGGTTCTGGTGGATTGATGCCTATTGGTATGGCCCTGGTAGGTCCTGCTGTTGTCTTGATGGGGGAGCGCACCTTCTTACTTTCGGCCATTGTCATCCATATTCTTATTTGTTATTTAGTCTTACTAGTTCCAGGTGTGAAAGAGATGCGCGATCCACGTCGCGGACCTGCCGCAAGTTCATCTATTGGCGAACAAGGTCAGGCTTAAATCAAGCCACATAAAGGCGCTCTTAAAACTATATTTACTCCATGTCCACACGAATTGGCGAAGCTAACGACCTTTTGAAGTGCTCCTTCTGCGGCAAAACTCAGAAGCAAGTAAAGAAGCTCATTGCAGGTCCAGGAGTTTATATCTGCGACGAGTGCATTGATCTCTGCAATGAAATCATTGTCGAAGAGCTCTCCGAGCAAAATTCACTTGGTCTCTCAGAACTCCCAAAGCCACAAACTATTTTTGAATTCCTCGATCAATATGTAATCGGACAAGACCGCGCTAAGAAATCTCTTTCAGTGGCCGTCTATAACCACTACAAGCGAGTTCAATCTGGCGAATCTCGTGGAGAAGATGGAATCGAATTAGCGAAGTCAAATATTTTGCTTCTTGGCCCAACGGGTTGCGGTAAGACTTTAATGGCCCAAACACTTGCCCGCATGCTCAACGTTCCATTTGCAATTGCAGATGCAACTGCGCTTACTGAAGCAGGTTATGTCGGAGAAGATGTTGAAAACATTTTGCTTAAGTTGCTTCAAGCCGCAGATTACGATGTAAAGAAAGCTGAAACCGGAATCATTTATATTGATGAAATCGATAAAGTTGCACGTAAGGCTGAGAACCCATCAATCACTCGCGATGTATCAGGTGAAGGCGTTCAGCAAGCGCTCTTGAAGATTCTTGAAGGAACGGTTGCATCTGTTCCACCACAAGGCGGACGTAAGCATCCTCATCAAGAATTTATTCAAATTGATACAACTAACGTTTTATTTATTGTTGGTGGCGCATTCGCTGGTCTAGATAAAATCATCGAAGCTCGCAGCGGATCTGCCGGAGTCGGTTTTAATGCTGACCTTGTTAGCGCAGAACAGAAAAATAGAAAAGATATCTTTGCTGACGTTATGCCAGAAGATTTATTGAAGTTTGGAATGATTCCAGAATTCATTGGACGCCTGCCGGTAATCACTAGCGTTGAAAACCTAGATAAGCCTGCTCTTATGCAGATCCTCACAGAGCCTAAAAATGCTCTTGTGAAGCAGTATCAGAAGCTTTTTAATCTTGACGATGTGGATCTTGAGTTTTCCGCCGAAGCACTTGATGCCGTAGCAGAGCTTGCTCTCACACGCGGCACAGGTGCTCGCGGACTGCGCGCAATTATGGAATCAGTACTTCTTGGTGTGATGTATGAAGTACCTAGTCGATCTGATATCGCGAAGGTCATTATCGAGAAGGAGTGCATCCAATCGAATGCACCAGCTACATTGGTTGAGCGAACAGGCGATATTCCAAAGCGCGCATCTCGTCGCGAAAAGGCGTCTGAGGAGAAAAGCGCTTAATCAAGCCCGCTAGAATGCGTTCATGACGAAGCGCGAACTCGCTCCATCCTTTATACCTGCCGACATAGAGCCACGGCTCTATTCGCACTGGGTTGAGTCTGGATATTTCACAGCTGACGCAACGTCCTCTAAAGAACCATTCACGATTGTTATTCCTCCTCCAAATGTAACTGGCAATCTCCATATCGGGCATGCACTTGATCAAACACTTCAAGATTGCTTGACTCGCATGAAGCGCATGCAAGGTTATGAAGCTCTCTGGTTACCCGGAATGGATCACGCGGGTATCGCGACGCAGAACGTTGTTGAAAAACAATTAGCTACACAAGGTCTTTCGCGACATGACTTAGGTAGAGAAAATTTTGTAAAGAAGGTTTGGGAATGGAAGGCCGAATCAGGCGGACAAATTCTTGGACAGATGGAGCGCCTTGGTGATTCAGTCGACTGGAGCCGCGAAGCTTTCACAATGGATGAGAACCTTTCTCAAGCTGTCCTTACTATTTTCAAGAAGCTATTTGATGCAGATTTAATTTATCGTGCAGAGCGCATCATTAACTGGTGCCCTCGTTGTCTTACAGCGCTTTCAGATATTGAAGTTGAACACCAGGATGATGAAGGCGAATTCGTTTCAGTTCGCTACGGCGATGGCGAACAGAGCATTGTTGTTGCGACAACTCGAGCTGAAACCATGATGGGCGATGGTGCGGTTGCAGTTCACCCTGACGATCCGCGTTACAAGCACCTAGTAGGCACAGAAGTTCTCTTGCCTTTGGTAAATCGAATGATTCCAATCATCGCTGATGAGCTTGTAGATCCTGACTTCGGAACAGGTGCGGTAAAAGTAACTGCAGCTCACGATCCAAACGACTTTGAGATGGCCGTGCGCCATAACGTTCCATTCGTAGTAATCATGAATGAACACGGCGTTATGGATGGCACAAATACTGAGTTTGATGGAATGGATCGCTTTGATGCGCGCGTAGCTGTTGTCGCAAAGCTACGAGAATTAGGTCGCATCGTTGCTGAAAAGCGCCCATACATGCACGCGGTTGGTCATTGCTCGCGTTGCGATACAACAGTTGAGCCACGTCTTTCAAAGCAGTGGTTTGTAAAAGTTGCACCACTTGCTAAAGCAGCGGGGGATGCAGTTCGTGATGGCCGCGTAAAAATTGAACCTGAAGAACTTGCTCCACGTTACTTCGAATGGGTCGACAACATGCATGACTGGTGCATTTCACGTCAGTTGTGGTGGGGACATCGCATCCCTGTTTGGTACGGACCAAATGGTGAAGTAATCGTCGTAGGTCCGGGAGAAACTGCGCCTGCAGGTTACGAACAAGATCCAGATGTTTTAGATACTTGGTTCTCTTCTGCGCTATGGCCTTTCTCAACTCTCGGTTGGCCTAATCAAACTGCGGATCTCAAGAAGTTCTATCCAACAAGCGTGTTAGTTACAGGTTATGACATCTTGTTTTTCTGGGTAGCTCGCATGATGCTCTTTGGTTTATTTGCAATGGATGGCGTTCCTCCATTTGGAACAATCGTCTTGCATGGCCTGGTGCGCGACCAATTCGGAAAGAAAATGTCTAAGTCCAAGGGCAACGTAGTTGATCCACTTGAATTCATCGATAAGTACGGTGCTGACGCGCTTCGCTTCACACTCGCTCGCGGTTCAAATCCTGGAAAGGATCAAGCGCTGGCAGAAGATTGGATTGCAGGTTCTCGTAACTTTGCGACCAAACTCTGGAATGCAACTCGCTTTGCCATGATGAATGGCGCAACAGTTGAAGGCGACCTTCCACCAGTTGCATCTCTAACCGCAATCGATAAGTGGATACTCTCTCGTTTGTCAGAGACAACTGCCGAATACAGCGATCTGCTTTCTAACTACGAGTTCGCACGAGCTAGCGAAGTTATTTACCACTTTGCTTGGGACGATCTCTGCGACTGGTACCTCGAGCTTTCAAAAGAGACATTCTCATCTGGAGACGCCAAGGCAACGCAGCGCGTTTTGGGACACGTGCTCGATCAGCTCTTCCGCTTATTGCATCCAGTCATGCCATTTATCACAGAAGAACTTTGGACCACATTTACTGGTGGAGAAACTCTGATGACTTCTGCGTGGCCAGTAGCTGATGCAACTCACATTGATAAATCATCTGAGGAATTAATTACACAACTGCAACGTGTAATTACAGAGGTACGTCGCTTCCGAAATGATCAAGGAGTAAAGCCAAGCCAGAGAATTCCCGGAAGATTTATTGCACCGGCTGACGTTGCGCAGTACTCATCTGCAATGGCTTTCTTGCTGAAGTTAGACCTCGGTGACTTCACTCCTAGCGCATCGGTTGAAATCGGTGTGATTAAGTGCGAACTAGATTTATCTGGCGCTGTCGATGTTGTTGCTGAGCGCACTCGACTTGAAAAAGACTTAGCTACAGCAAAGAAGGATTTAGCAACTGCAGAAGTAAAATTAAACAATGCAGGGTTTATGGCGAAAGCGCCCGAGAGCGTTGTTGTTGAAATCCGCGAACGTCAGGCAGCGATGTCAGCCGATATCGAACGCATCACTGCGCAGTTGGCTGCGCTCAAGTAGATGACTGCAATTACACCTGACGATCAAGAGCGCATTGACGCAATCGAAGAAGCGCTCCTTAAGCGCTGGCCAGAAACGCGCATTGCTCCATCACTGGAAAGAATCTCAGCACTTGTCGATTTACTTGGCTCACCTCAATTAACGTATCCAACAATTCATATTGGTGGAACTAACGGTAAGACGACTACATCACGAATGATTGATTCACTTCTCTTTGAAATGGGTCTTCGTACGGGTCGATTCACATCACCACACCTTGAGTCATACCTTGAGCGAATTTCTATTAATGGTCAATCTATTGATCCCAAAGCACTGATATTTTCTTATAACGATATTGCAGCGTATTTAGATTTCATGGATACCAAGTTTGATACACCGATTTCGTTCTTCGAAGCCATCACCGCACTTGCATTCGCGGCATTTGCAGAGCACCCAATCGATGTAGGCATCATTGAAGTTGGCATGGGTGGCGAGTGGGATGCTACAAATGTTGTTGACGCAGATGTTTCAGTCATCATGCCAATCGATTTGGATCACACAGAATACTTAGGCTCAACAATTAGTGAAATCGCTAAAACCAAAGCGGGAATCATTAAAGAAGGCGGTTTTATAGTTCTAGCCCAGCAGAAGCCAGAGGCGGCAGTGGAGCTACTGAAGAAGGCAGCTGAAGTTGGTGCAGATATCGCTCGCGAAGGTGTCGAGTACTCGATCGAATCACGGGCGCTAGCCGTTGGGGGACAGTTACTCACCATTCGTACCCCAAAGGATACTTATGAAGAAATCTTCCTCCCACTTCACGGAAAGCATCAAGCCTCAAATGCCGCCGCTGCCCTCGTGGCGGTCGAGGCATTCTTTGGAGAACAAGAGCTAGATTACGAAGCAGTCATTGCCGGATTCGCAAATGTTCGCTCTCCAGGTAGATGTGAAGTGCTCCATCGTGATCCAACAATCATTATTGATGCGGCACACAATCCACACTGTGCAAAGGCACTAAATGAGACGATTCAAAATGAATTTACCTTCGATGAAGTTATTGGAATTTTCGCTGCGATGGCAGATAAAGATGTTGAAGGAGCACTTGTTGAGCTCGAGAAGGTTATGGATTCAATAATTGTCACAAAGAATTCTTCCGCTCGCTCTATGACAGTCGCCCAAGTAGAAACTTTGGCGCTACGGATTTTTGGTGCAGAGCGAACATTTACTGCCGATGATTTGGAATCCGCAATTGAAAAAGCGATTAAAGATTCAGTTCGTCCGTTAAGTGAAGAAACTTTAGGAATCCTGATTACAGGGTCTGTTGTGACCGTGGGCGAAGCTCGTACGATTGTGCGCAAGCGATATGCAAAGGAAGATTCATAATGCGTGTGCTTGGTTCAGCCGTATTGGTAATGGAATTCTTCATCATGTGCTTTGCGATGCTCATTGCTAAAGAACACGAGCCAACAACCCTGGTAGCAGGAGCAATCATCGCCATCCTTTTCCTTCTCACCCCTGGCTTGCTCAAGAAGAAAGCCGGGTGGATTCTCGGCTCACTGCTGCAGTTCTTGATGATTGGCTACGCAGTTGTAGTGCCCTCTTTGGCGATCCTCGCCCTCATCTTTGGAGCACTTTGGATAGCGGCCATTGTGGTGGGGCGAAAGGGTGAGGCCGCTCGCGCCGCCCTGCTCGCTGAGGCGGAAAAAACCCGTGGCGCGGGGAACTCCTAACCCCCAATAGAATAGCCAAGTGAGTACTTCAGAAAAAACACTTGTCCTCGTAAAGCCAGATGGCGTTGCACGCGGTCTTGTCGGCGAAATCATCGCCCGCATTGAACGTAAGGGTTACACCATTTCTCAACTGCGTATGCTTCAAGCCGATCGCGCACTTCTAGAACAACATTATGCAGAACATCAAGGTAAGCCATTTTACGAACCGTTAGTTGAGTTCATGCTATCTGGACCAATTGTTGCTCTCGTTGTCGAAGGCAATCGCGTTATCGAAGGTTTCAGAAATATTGCAGGCACTACTGATCCAACAGTTGCAGATCCCGGAACAATTCGTGGAGACCTTGCACGTGATGCAGGAACAAAAGTTACACAGAATCTCGTTCATGGTTCAGATTCAACCGAATCTGCAGCTCGTGAAATAGCAATCTTCTTTGGAGGTAAGTAATGTCAAGCAAGATGTCATTTATTGGTCGCGATATGGCGGTAGATCTTGGTACTGCTAACACACTTGTATATGTTCGCGGGCGCGGCATCGTACTTAACGAGCCTTCTGTTGTTGCAGTAAATCAAGATACTGGCGGAATTCTCGCTGTTGGTATCGAAGCAAAGAAGATGATTGGTCGTACGCCTGGAAATATCGTTGCTATCCGTCCGCTCAAGGATGGAGTTATTGCCGACTTCGATACAACAGAGCGCATGCTCCGTTACTTTATTCAGAAAGTGCATAAGCGCAGCTACTTGGCTAAGCCACGTATCGTTGTTTGCGTTCCATCAGGAATCACAGGCGTCGAACAGCGCGCTGTGAAAGATGCTGGATACGCTGCTGGCGCACGCAAGGTTTACATTATCGAAGAGCCGATGGCCGCTGCGATTGGTGCAGGCCTTCCAATTCATGAGCCAACAGGAAACATGGTTGTAGATATTGGTGGCGGAACTACTGAAGTTGCCGTTATTTCACTCGGTGGAATCGTTACAGCGCTCTCAATCCGCGTGGGTGGAGATGAGCTTGATCAATCAATTATTAATTGGGTAAAGCGCGAATACTCATTGCTTTTGGGAGAGCGCACTGCTGAAGAAATTAAAATGGCGATCGGTTCTGCATATCCACTTCAGGGTGAGAACGATGCAGAAATCCGTGGTCGCGATCTTGCGACAGGTCTTCCAAAGACAATCGTTGTTACAGCTGCAGAGATTCGCAAAGCACTGGAAGAACCAGTTAATGCAATCGTCAATGCAGTAAAGGGAACTTTAGATAAGACACCACCAGAGCTATCTTCAGATCTTATGGATCGCGGAATTGTTCTCACAGGTGGTGGAGCACTTCTTAAGGGACTCGACGAACGTCTACGTCGCGAAACCGGAATGCCAATTCATATTGCAGATCGTCCTCTCGATGCTGTCGTCGAGGGTTCTGGTAAGTGCATTGAAGAATTCGAAGCCCTTGAAAAGGTTTTGATTTCAGAGCCACGTCGCTAAGGGTCCATCCTCGTGCGTTATGGTGGCGACAATCGCGGTCGACTACTTCTAATTGTTTTAGTTGTTACCTCGCTCTTCTTGATCACTCTCGATCTTCGCGGAGTTAAAGTCATAGAAGGCATTCGCACCGCAACCCAGACAGCACTCTCTCCAGTTCAAAAAGCAGGTTCATGGGCAGTCTCACCATTTCGCAATTTTCTATCTGATGTCACTCATCTTGGTCGTACCCGTAATCAGATCGAAAAATTGAAGGCCGATAATGATGCGCTTCGACTTGCACTTCTTAATCGTAAAAATGCAGATGCTCAACTCGGTCAATTAAAGAGCGTGCTTGACCTTGCCGGTAATGGCGGATTTAAAGTTGTAAATGCAAAGGTAATTTCACAAGGTTCAAGCACTTCATTCACTCAGACCATCACGATCGATGCTGGAGTAAATTCTGGTATTCACACCAATATGACTGTTATTACAGGCTTTGGGCTAGTTGGTGTAGTGAAAGAGGCTTACTCCGGTAGCGCTATCGTGCAATTAGCCTCAGATCCTTCGTTTCGCATTGGGGCCAGAATTGCGGGCTCTCAACAAATTGGAATCTTGAGCGGGCAAGGAACTCGCAAGGGCGTGCTTCAGCTCCTCGACAATACAGAAGAAGTTAAAGTTGGAGACGCAATACTTGCTCGCGGCAGTGCAAACGGGCGACCATTTGTTCCTGGAGTACCAATTGGCGAAGTAACAGCCGTTGATAATTCAGCGAGTGCAATTACACAAACTGCTGATGTTAAGTTCTATACGAATTTTTCAACTCTCGGTGTTGTTGCGGTTGTGATCTCTTCACCAGCTGCAGATCCGCGTGACTCATTAGTGCCCGCGAAACCTAGACCAACTCCAATTCCAACTGTGACTGTTACTGCCACTCCGTCACCTTCGCCTTCTAGTAAAGGCTAGTTAGTCGATGATTTCACGCAGATTCATCTTCTCGTTTCCAATTTTCTTGGCCTTTTATTTAATTCAAGAAGGTTTTGTGACGCAGATGCGTTTGCCGGCTGGTGGGTTTTCTCTATTTCTTATCGTCACACTTATCTGGGCATCAATGAGCACGCCAGAGATTGGCGCACTCACAGGTTTCGGTGCCGGACTAATGATGGATCTTTCGCAAACATCACCAGGTCCGCTGGGCCACTGGACCCTGGTAATGATTCTGGTTTCATTTGTAATTTCATTTTTATCATATGGAGACGATCATGTTCGCGCAAATCCTCTCAATATCGTTTTCTTAGTTGTAGTAGGAGTAGTTGGATCACAAATCGCATATGCTGTTTTAGGATTGTTATTTGGCCAGCAATTAGGAAGTACGGCGCAAGTGTTCTTCCTATGTTTCGGTACAGCATTTTGGTCTGCAATCGTTACTCCTCTGCTATTGCCAATAATCTCTAGATTGCATGCGCTTGTTTTTGGAACGGTTTCTCGTATATGAGCCAACGTTCCCGACTGAGTCTTATATTT